>NZ_LZJX01000096.1:0-11880 GCF_001667595.1 Mycobacterium sp. E2989
CCGGGGTGAGGGTGCGCGCCCGTTCGGACTCGGCGGCCTCGGCGCGCACCAGATCGCGCATTCCGCGGGCCAGCGAGACAATCCGGTCATCGGTGTCGGCTATCAACGTCATTCACCTGTCCCATCGACGGCAGCAGCGGAATCGGATATCGGTGACCGTACCAACCGCTCAGCGTCGAAAAGCACGAAATTCGCGGGTGGGCGTGCGCGCTCGCCTTACCGTAGGGATCGTGCGGTGGATTGTGGACGGCATGAACGTGATCGGAAGCCGCCCCGACGGTTGGTGGAAGGACCGCGGCCGCGCCATGGTCGCGCTGGCCGACCGCCTTGACCGATGGGCCGCCACCCACGGGGACCGCGTGACCGTCGTGTTCGAGCGGCCACCGTCGACCGCCATTCCCGCGTCGGTGATCGAGATCGCCTATGCACCCAGGGCGGCCGCGAACTCGGCCGACGACGAGATCGTCCGCCGCGTGCGGGCCGATCCCCGTCCGCAGGACATCCGGGTGGTCACCTCGGACAGGGCGCTGAGCGACCGCGTCACCGGCCTGGGCGCGTCGGTCCATCCCGCCGCCGGCTTCCGCGACCTCATCGACCCGAGGAAATCATGACCACCACCAACCGGGTCTGCGACCTGGCGCGCATCGACATCCCGATCATCGGGGCGCCGATGACCTACATCGCCGGTGCGCGGCTGGCCGCGGCCGTGTCCAACGCGGGCGGGCTGGGCATCATCGAGACGACGTCCGAGCAGGGCCGCGCGGATCTGCGGCGCGTGCGCGACCTCACCGACCGGCCGGTGGGCGCGAACATCGCGCTGATCATGAACCGCGACCCGGCCACCGTGGATCTGCTGGTGGACAACGACATTCGTTTCGTCACCACCTCCGCGGGCGATCCGGGACTGTTCACCGGCCGGCTGCACGATGCCGGCATCACCGTGTTCCACGTGGTGGGCACGCTCGCCGCGGCCCGCAAGGCCGTCGACGCCGGGGTCGACGGCCTCGTCGGCGAGGGCGTCGAGGGCGGCGGCTTCAAGAACCGATTCGGGGCGTCGACCATGGTGGTGCTGCCTCTGGTCGCCGCCCACGTCGACGTGCCGATCGTGGCCGCGGGTGGGATCTGCGACGCGCGGTCGATGGCGGCCGCCTTCGTCCTCGGCGCCGAG
The DNA here is from genome assembly GCF_001667595.1 of Mycobacterium sp. E2989. Lineage (NCBI taxonomy): Bacteria > Bacillati > Actinomycetota > Actinomycetes > Mycobacteriales > Mycobacteriaceae > Mycobacterium > Mycobacterium sp. E2989. Next base: position 1,169 of record NZ_LZJX01000096.1, read on the forward strand.
GGCGTGCAGATGGGCACGCGCCTGCTGGCCTCGGCGGATTCCCCGGTGCACGGCAACCTCAAGCGGGCGGTCGTGGCGGCCGACGAAACCGCCACCGTGCTGCTGCCCCTCGACGGCAAACGCATGATGCGCGTCATCCGGACGGCGGCCGCCGAGAGGCTCGACGCCGCAACGTCTTCCGGCGAGGGTGCCGCGGCGCTGCAACGCGTCCAGCGGCTCTACTTCAACGGGGACATGGACGCCAGCGTCGCCAACACCGGTCAGGTGGCCGGACGGATTTCGGATCTCCCCCCGGCCGCCGACATCATCGAGGCGATGTGGGCCGGGTGCCGCGAAGTGCTGACGGCCACCGCGGATCGCCTCGGACCGCCGGGGCCTAACTCGGCCGGCTCCTGACGTCGAAGACGACCTGCTCGCCCTCGACTTTGGTGATGCGCATGTGCGCGGTGTAGGGCTTGCCCTCCGGACCGGTGAAGTGGCAGTCGAACTCCTGGCCCACTTTGGCTTCGACGCCGGATGGACAGTTCACGTCGGCCGGGTGGAAGCCCGTTTGGCTCGAGACGACGTCGACGACCGATTGCGCCGCGCCCTCGGGCTTGACCGTCGACTTCGCGTGGCAACCCGCGACCTGCAGGGCCAGCACACTCACCAGCACGCCCGCGGCAACCCGAACCTTGCCGTCATCCATCGCAGGCACTCCTTTGCGGCCGACCACCCTGTGGATGGGTCAGGCTAACACGGGTGCACCGCGACGGGACAGCTCAGCGCGACGGACGCGGGCGGCTCGCAAACAAGCGAGGCGTCAGCCCGCCGCCGCCAGCGCCGCGTCGTAGTCGGGCTCCTGGGCGATCTCCGGGACCAGCTCGGTGTAGGTGACCTTGCCGTCGGCGCCGACCACCACGATGGCCCGGGCGAGCAGACCGGCCATCGGGCCGTCGGTGATGGTGACGCCGTAGTCCTCGCCGAAGCTGCTGCGGAAGGCCGACCCCGTCTTGACGTTGTCGATGCCCTCGGCACCGCAGAACCGGGCGAACGCGAACGGCAGGTCCTTCGACACGCACACCACCGTGGCGCCGCTGGCGGCGGCGCGCTCGTTGAAGGTCCGGACGCTGGTCGCGCACACCGGAGTGTCGACCGAGGGGAAGATGTTGAGCACCAAGGCTTTACCACCGAGCTGGTTACTGTCGACCGGCCCCAGGTCGCCGCCAGTAAGGCTGAAGGCCGGCGCCGGAGACCCGACGCTGGGCAGCTCGCCGACGGTGTTGATCGGGTTTCCACGCAACGTTATCTGTGCCATGCGGACAGTGTGCCAAGCCCGCTGCGGCCGGCCCGGGGCAGGTCCCATGTCCTAATTGGTGGGATGCACGGCGTAGACGACATGCCGGTCGGTGCCCAACACTTGAGTCCATGGCTCGCAGGGTCGTGATCGCCGGGTTCCCCGGTGTGCAGGCGCTAGACGTGGTGGGACCGCACGACGTCTTCACCGGCGCGGCGCTGCTCACCGGGGGTGGCTACGACGTCGCTGTGGCGTCCGTCGACGGTCGGGCGATCACCACCCCGACCGGTCTGGGCTTCGTCGCCGCGCCGCTGCCGGACCCGGGCGACCCCACCGCACCGATCGACACCGTCGTGCTGCCCGGCGGCGCCGGTGTCGACGCCGCCCGATCGGACGCCGAGCTGATCGGCTGGATCAAGGCCGCCGCCGCAACCGCCCGCCGCGTGGTGACGGTCTGCACCGGCGCGTTCCTGGCGGCCGAGGCGGGCCTGCTGGACGGGCAGCGGGTGACCACGCACTGGGCCTTCGCCGGGAAGTTGGCCCGCGAGTTTCCCGGAATCGACGTCGACGTGGACCCGATCTTCGTCCGCAGCTCGGACTCGGTGTGGACGGCCGCGGGTGTCACCGCGGGCATCGACTTGGCGCTCTCGCTGGTCGAGGACGACCACGGCACGGAGGTCGCGCAGACGGTCGCTCGCTGGCTGGTGCTGTATCTGCGCCGCCCCGGCGGGCAGACGCAGTTCGCGGCGCCGGTGTGGATGCCGCGCGCCAAGCGCAACTCGATCCGCGCGGTGCAGGAGGCGATCGAGGCGGAGCCGGGCGGCGAGCACAGCATCGACGAGCTGGCGCGCCGCGCCGCGATGAGCCCGCGGCACTTCACCCGCGTCTTCACCGCCGAGGTCGGCGAGGCGCCCGGCCAGTACGTCGAACGGATCCGGACCGAAGCCGCGCGCCGCCAGTTGGAGGAGACCGATGACACCGTCGTCGCGATCGCTACCCGATGCGGCTTCGGCACCGCGGAAACCATGCGGCGCAACTTCGTTCGACGGGTCGGCATCCCGCCCGACCAATACCGCAAGGCGTTCGCCTGAAAAGGAAGGATCACACCATGACCCAGATCGCGATCGTGGCCTATCCGGGATTCACCGCGCTCGACATGATCGGCCCGTACGAGGTCCTGCGCAACCTGCCCGACACCGAGGTTCGGTTCGTCTGGCACCAGGCGGGGCCGATCACCGCCGACTCCGGCGTGCTGGTGATCGGGGCGACCCATTCGCTGGCCGAAACCCCTTCGCCCGACGTGATTCTCGTGCCGGGCGGCCCGTCCACCCCGGTGCATGCCCGTGATGACGCGCTGCTGGACTGGCTGCGGCAGGCGCATCGCACCGCCCGGTGGACGACGTCGGTGTGCTCCGGGTCGGTGATCCTGGCGGCGGCCGGCCTGCTGGCCGGGCGGCGCGCCACGTCGCACTGGCTGACCATTCCGGCGCTCAAGGCGTTCGGCGCCGTCCCGGTGGGCGACGAGCGAATCGTGCACCAGGACAACGTCGTAACCTGCGCGGGGGTGTCGGCGGGCCTCGACCTCGCGCTGTGGCTGGCCGGCGAGATGGGCGGGGAAGGCCGCGCCAAGGCGATCCAGCTGGCGATCGAATACGACCCCCAGCCGCCGTTTGACTCCGGCCACCTGTCGAAGGCGTCGGCGACCACCAAGGCCGCGGCCACCGCGCTGCTGTCCAGGGACAGCATGAAGCCGGCCAACATGAAGGCCGCCACGATGCTGGCGTGGGAGCAGGCGCTGGCGGCCGTGCGGTCGCGGCGACGCGGACGCCAGCCGGCGTCCGTCTAGTCCCGGGGGCTCAGGCGCCCGGCTGCAGGATCTCGTCGGACTCCAACCGACCGCCGGCCTGCAGCCAGGCGGCCACCACACCCGGCGCGTCGCGGTTGGGGTTGTAGATGTCCTCCTCGCTGGAGAACAAGCCGTCGCCGGCGTAGACCAGCCGGGTCCAGTTCGGGAACCAGAACGGCTCGCCGTTCGGATCCGTCGGGTGGTCGAGCAGATTCTTGATCATCACGACGACGGCGTCGTTGTCCTCGTCGTAGGCGGTCCAGTCGGACGGAAATCGCATGTGCGGGAACGGCGCCATCACGGCGACGATCCAGTCCCGCACGGCCTCGCGGCCGTGGAACACTCCGTAGTGATGTTCGGTGTAGACCACATCCTCGGTGAACAGATCGGCGAACGGCCGCCAATCGCCCGATGCGCTGCAGCCCTCCACGACCCGCGTGTAGTTCTCGACGGCTTGCTCGATTTCTGCCCTGGTGTATTTGCCCATGGCGGACACACTAGAACGTGTTCCGGTTGACGGAGGCTCGTCTGAAAAGGGATATCGCATGAACGTCTTGGAATTGTTCGATCTGCGCGGCAAGCGGGCGCTGGTAACTGGCGCATCCAGCGGCATCGGCAAGGTGGTCGCGCGGGCCTACCTGCAGGCGGGCGCCGACGTGGCCATTGCGGCGCGGCGCACCGACGACTTGGAACGGGTGGCCCGCGAGATCGCGCCGGACGGCGCGGGTCGGGTGGTGCCGATCGGCTGCGACGTGACCCAGCCCGACCAGGTGACCGCGATGCTGGACCGGGTGACCGCGGAGTTGGGCGGCATCGACATCGCGGTCTGCAACGCCGGCATCATCACCGTGAACGGGATGCTGGACATGCCGCTGGAAGAGTTCGAGCGGATCCAAAAGACCAACGTCACAGGCGTTTTCCTGACCGCGCAAGCGGCGGCCAGGGCGATGGTCCGGCAGGGGCAGGGCGGCGCCATCATCACCACCGCCTCGATGTCGGGCCACATCATCAACATCCCGCAGCAAGTGGGCCACTACTGCGCGTCGAAAGCGGCGGTGATCCACCTGACGAGGGCCATGGCCGTGGAGTTCGCGCCGCACAACATCAGGGTCAACAGCGTCAGCCCGGGTTACATTCGCACCGAACTGGTGGAGCCGCTCACCGAATACCACCGCCTGTGGGAGCCGAAGGTACCGCTCGGGCGGATGGGCCGGCCCGAGGAGCTCGCCGGTCTCTACCTCTACCTGGCCAGCGCGGCCTCCAGCTACATGACCGGTTCGGACGTCGTGATCGACGGCGGCTACGCCTGCCCGTAGCGCACGACGCTGGGGCGGCCGAACCGCGTTCGCACGCCGGGCGAGAAAAGCGCCCGCAACCGCTGGCCGGCGGGCCGCACCATGCTGGCGGCCACCAGCTCGTCGTCCAGCTCGACGATGTCGGCCGCGTGCAACGGCCACGTCGCGTGCTCGTTCGGTATCCACCAGGTCCGGCCGGCCTTGCGGGTGTGCGCGCCCCATCGGGCGGTGAGCCACACCTCCAGCGGTGTCGGTTCCACCCGGGCGCCGACGGCGACCTCGATCCGGCTGCGCAGGCCGCGGTGGGGCCAGCGGCGCACGCTGCGGTAGGTGACGCGGTCGCCGTACCGGTTGGTCCGCATCCGCGCCCAGGTGTACGGCACGCCCAGGGCGCCCCGGATCACCGGCACGACGGCCAGCCGGGCCGTTTCCAGCGACCGGAACAACACGCCGTGGCGGCCGGAGTCGTCGACCGAATACAGCCGCACGTTGGTCTCCGGAAAGCTACCGAAGTACGGAAGTCGCAGCGCCGAGCCGACTTTCGTGTGGCCCATCGCAAACGGGATCAGCCCGACATAGGTCATGCCGTCGAACACGTCGGGGCGGGTGCCGGGTGGGTACAGCGGGTCGACGGTGTCGGGCCGCACCGGCCAGTGGATGAAGGTGAGGTCGCGCCAGTACTGGTCGAAGGTCACCGGGCCGCGCAGGGGTGGTGGAGTGATCTGAAACCCGGCGAGGCCGTCGCCCGCCGCGCTCAACCCTCCAGCTCCCCGGAGATCCCCCGTTCGATCGCCGCTTGCATCGTTGCCGGCAAGACCACGAGGCCCTCGAGTTCCTGACGCGCCAAGTCATAGGCGTGCCGGCGCTCCTGCGGCGCGGCGGCCGGGTCCGACGCGACCCGCAACAGGCTCTGGGCCCGCGCGATTCGCTGCTGATCGGCGTGGGAGAAGTCGCTGCGGCGCTTGCGCGTCGCCTCGGTCTCGGCGGCGTTGAAGGCGGTCACGTAATCCTCGACGGCGGACAGGTATTGCGCGGCGGCTTCCCTGTCGTCGAGCAGGTCCTCGGCCTTGACCGGGCGCAGCAGGTCGGCCCGGAGCTTGGCCTTGTGGAAGGCGACCGTCAGCGGGTCGCGCATGTCGGTCATGAGCGGAAAGTCGAGGAGCTTGGCGACGTCGAGTTCGTACTCGAGCCAGCGCGCGTCGGTGCGGCGGTGCTCCTCGAGGATCCGGCGCAGCGACCGCCACTGGGCGACGTGATTGTCGCCGGTGTCCGGTCGGGGTTCCGCGCGGTCGGTCTCCGGCGGTCGCTCCGCCCGTCGCCGGTTGGCGCCGAACGCGCGCACCGCGGCGACGGTCGCGCCCACCAGGGGCAGGACGACGATCAACAGCTCCGCCAACCGGATGAGCAAACCCACACGGCCAGGATGCCACCAGCGCAGGCCGTCGAGCGTCGGCGCGCGGTCATGTCTGCGGTCGCACCCCGAGCACATCGCGGAACACCGCCTGCCGCACCGCGAGTTCGCGCGGGTCGCTCCACAGGTGAAACCCGAGCCGGTTCATGACGTAGGCGAACCCGACGCCGGTGTCGGGGTCGGCACAGCCGAACGATCCGCCGAAGCCGGGTGTTCCGAAGGCGGCGCCCGAGGAGCCGAATGCGAAGTGCGGCACGGGCTTACAGAGGCCGAGCGAATACGCCACGTCCACGTTCATCACCTTGTCGCGAACGCCGCGGCTCGGTGAGGGCGCCGGCGCCGCCAGCGCGCCGACCGTCTCGGCGGTGAGGCCGAGCTCCGCTCCCCCGGTGGCCGCGCTGCCGTACATGCGCGCCACCGACCGGGCCGTGCCGATGCCGTTGGCCGACGGGATCTCCACGGCCCGCACGTCGTCGCGGTTGTAGTCGCCGTTGAACGCGTTGACGCCGCGCGGGACGGCGACGGCGCGCGCCGTCAGGCCGACCGGGTTGAGCGAGGCGCCCACGAATCCCGGCGGCATCACATTCAGGTGCAGTAGCGTTTCCGCGCGCACCCAGTTGTGGACGTGCGCGACCCGCTGCCGGTCCACCGAATCCGGCAGCCCGATGTGCAGGTCGAGCCCCAGCGGCCGGACGATCTCGTCGGCCATGAAGCGGCCCAGCGTGCGGCCGGCCGGGTCGGTCCGCCGGATCAGTTCCGATTCGTACCAGCCGAGCGTGATCGCGTGGTAACCGTGCCGGGCGCCCGGTGGCCACGCCGGCGCTTGGGCCGCCAGGATCGGCGACAGCTTCTCGGGGTCGGCGACGTCGGCCAGCGTCGGCTTCGGTTTGAGCGCGCACAGCCCGGCCTGGTGCCCCAGGAGCTGGCGGACGGTGACCTCACCCTTGCCCGCCTGCGCGAATTCCGGCCAGTAGTCGGCCACCCTGGCGTCGTAGGAGAGCAGTCCGCGGGACACGGCGACGGCGACGACCAGGGCGGCGACCCCTTTGGTCGTGGAGAACATGTTGACCATCGTGTCGGGCCGCCACGGTTGCTTGGCCACGCCGTTGCGGTAGCCGCCCCACAGGTCGACGACCTTGACACCGTCGCGGTAGACCGCCAGGGCCGCACCCACTTCCGCGCCGTCGCGGAAATTGGCGCGAAAGGCGTCCGCGACCTTCCCGTACCCGGCGTCCACATCGCCGCCGATCAGGTCGGCCGCCACCGCAACCTTGAGCACCATCGTCGCCTCCGAATGGAGACTAAGCCAGGCGCGGCGACGCGCAACGCTTTTCGGGCCGTCCCGCAGTGGCGCCTGCTACGCCCAGAGCTTTTGCAACGCGTCGGCGAGGGCCTCCGGGTCTTGCTTGTCGGTGTTGCAGCTGACGGCCACCGAGGTGGACCGGTCCTTGCTGACCCGGAATGCGGTGACGAAGCCGCCCCAATCACCGTCGTGGTCCAGCGTGCCGTCGGCCAGCAGGTAGATTCCCGCCCCGTAGCGGTCACCGCCGCCCTTTTGGGTCGGTACCGCTCCAGCAAGTTGGGCGTTCAGCAGCGCGGGTCCACCGACTCGGCCGGTCCGATAATTGTCCGCCCAGACCACGAGTTGGCTCGGAGTTGTCTGAATTCCGCCGTCGCCGACCTGCTCCCAGCCGGACGCGATCGCCTCGCCGCCCTTCTCGTAGCCGACGGCCTTGCCCCGAATCGGCCCGGTCGGATCGACGACCATGCTCAGGCCCAGGGGCCGGAAAAATTTTTCGGTGAGGACTTGCGACAGCGGTTGCCGCGCTACCCGGTGGACGATCTCGCCGAGCAGCAGGTAGTTGGAGTTGGAGTATTCGAATCGCGAGCCCGGGTCGAATTCCAGTGCGGTCACAGCGGCGAGTGCCTGCAGCGCCTGCTCCTCGGTGGTTCGGTCGCCGGCCTGGAACCCCTGCGCCTCCAGCAGCCCGACGTAATCGGGGATCCCGCTGGTCTGGTGCATCAACTGTCCGAGGCTGACCGACCGCGCCCACGCCGGCAACTCCGGCGCGTGCCGCGAGAGTGGATCATCGAGCGCCAGGCTGCCGGCGTCCACCAGCAGCAGGACGGCGCCCGCGGTGAATTGCTTTGACACCGAGGCGATGTCGAACACGGTGTCCGGGGTGATGGCCGCCTCCGTCGACGTGTCCGCAACACCGCGCACACCCGTCCAGACGACCTTTCCCCGAATGCCCACGGCTGCCGAGCATCCCGGCGCGCTTGCGCCGACAGCGTCGTCGAGCACGCGTTGACTTCTGACCTTGGCGGCGGTGCGATCCGTGGTGGGGCTTGCGCCGGTGGCACCGTGGCCGCCGCAGCCGCTGAGCGACAACAGGACGGCAAATAGCGAGATCGGCCGTCGCATGCGCTGATTGTAGGCATTCCCCGCGGTCCAGTCGGCGCTTCGGGTGAACCCCCGCCGGGTGGGTTGGGCGGTGAGCTGTAGCCTACGCGCGAGCGGCATGCAGGGTCGCCGATGAATTTTCCGGGGAGTTGGTCATGTCAGGAAGAACGTTCTCATTCGAGGTCAACCGCACCAGCACGGCGCCCGCCGCGACGCTGTTCCGGCTCGTGACCGACGGCGCCAACTGGTCGAAGTGGGCCAAACCCATCGTCATTCACTCGAGTTGGGCGCGGCAGGGCGATCCGGCGCCCGGCGGGATCGGGGCGGTTCGCAAGCTGGGCATGTGGCCGGTGCTCGTGCAGGAGGAAACCGTCGAGTACGAACAGGACCGCCGGCACGTGTACAAACTCATCGCGCCGTCGAATCCCGTGAAGGACTACGTCAGTGAGGTGGTCCTCACGCCGAACCCCGCGGGCGGCACCGACCTGCACTGGACCGGCTCGTTCACCGAGGGAGTGCGCGGGACCGGTCCGCTGATGCGAGCCGCCATGGGCGGTGCGGTGCGGTTCTTCGCCGACCGGTTGGTCAAGACGGCCGAGCGCGAATCGAGCCGGGCAGGCGCATGATGGCCGCACCGCGCGGCCGCCACGGCCGCCGGCAGGGTCTAGGGGTTGTTGGCCTGCTGCTCGGTTAGCTGCGCCTGCTGCATGCTCTGCTCGAACTGCTGCTGGGCCTGTTCGTTCTGTTGTTCGGCCTGCTGCATCGACTGTTGCAGCTGTTGCTGATTGAGTTGCTGCTGCAGCTGGGCCTGGTCGTCGTCGTCATCGGCGGCAAAGCCGTTGCCGCCGAGAAGGTTTGGCGGTGTCTGGGGCGACACCGCCACGTCCGTCGGGCGCACTGATTCGTGCCCCGCGCCGAACAAGGCGAGAGTTCCGACGATGGCGGCGCCCGCGAAAGCGAGTTGCACCATTCGGAGCCGGTGGTCAGCGGTGCTGGTCATCCCTCAGTTGTGCGCCGAGAATCTAGCTAACAGCTGGGAAGCGGCTATCGCTCGACTATGAAGCGGTCGCTACTTGGACTCGACCTCGTCCTGATATTTCTTGGTCATGTGCGCGACGGCGTCCAACTGCGATTGCGCCAGGCTGTCCCGGGCCTGCCCCGCACGCGCGGCGGCATCCAGGGTTGGCTGCGCCTGGCCCTGGAAATGCGGCATCACCTCGGCGGCAAACAATTCGGCCGACCGCCGGGTGGCGGCCGGGTTGGCCCACTCGTGGCCCATCTGCAGCATGCAGCCGAACCCGCCGGATTGATCCCACAGCCGCTGCACCTGCTCCCGCGCGCGTTCGGGCGTGCCGATCACACCGGCCCCGTTTTCGTTGATGACGTCGATCATCTCGTCGAGCTGCTCGCCCGGCATCGTCATCTGCGGGAAGGCGGCCACCTTCTGGAAGTACCGGAACCACGGCTCGATGCCGAACTTCACCTCTTCGCGGGCCTGCTTGTCGGTTTCGGCGAGGTGGAACAAACCCACCAGGCTCCAGTTGGAACGGTCGACCCGGGTGCCGAAGGCCGCCGCGCGCTCCTCGACGATGCCCCAGTGGTACGAGAGGGCGTTGAAGCCCTCGACGGTCAGCGTCGCGCCGATGGACAGCAGGCCGATGCCGTGCTTGCCGGCGAGCCGCGCGCCGGTCGGCGACGCGACCGCGGCGACCGACAGCGGGATCCCGCCATCCGAGTAGGGCGCCAGCTGCAACTCGGCGTCGAACAGCTGGTGCGTGGCCGTCTTCGCGCTCACCGTCTCCCCGGCCAGTAGCCGCACGACGATGTCGAGATTCGTTTCCAGCAGCTCGCGCGTGTCCGTGGGGGTGAGTCCGATCATGGCGGAGTCGCTGGGAAGCGAACCCGGCCCCACGCCACCGATGATGCGGCCGTGGGTGAGGTGATCCAGCAGCATCAGCCGGTCGGCCACCCAGAGCGGGTTGTGGTACGAGAGCGAAATGACCCCGGTGCCAAAGCGAATCCGCTTGGCGCGTTCGGCCGCGGCGGCGATGAACACCTCGGGCGAACTGATGATCTCGCTGCCGGCCGAATGGTGCTCGCCCATCCAAACCTCGTCGAAACCGAGGGCGTCGAGGTGCTCGATGAAAGCGAGGTCGCGCTGCAATGCGAGCGTCGGATTGGTGCCGGCCCGGTGGAACGGCGCGATGAAGTATCCAAACCGGAGCTTCGACATCGAGTTTCCCCTTGCATCGGAGTTGGCCAGAACCATAACCCGAATGCGGTGCCCGGCCTAGGCCGTCACGTAAGAACGCTCGATGGGTAAGAGGCTTTCAGCCGGCGGGGCCAGGTGCTCCCGGCCCCGCCGACTTGGGCAGCAAGCCTTGGTTTGTGGTGGTGCGCTATCGCGGGATGTCAGTAGCCGCCGCACACGTTGCCGACGCACCCGCCGCCACCGCCCGGGCCGCCGCCGCCACCCCCGA
>NZ_LZJX01000097.1:0-727 GCF_001667595.1 Mycobacterium sp. E2989
AGGAGAACAAGCCGTCCAACCCCAGCGACCCGCACGACGGGGCCTACACCGCGGCGCGGCTGGCCCGCGACGAAGGGGTGCCCATCTCGACGATCTCGTTCGGCACCAAGACCGGCGAGATCGAGATGGACGGGCAGCGGGTCGCGGTGCCGGTATCGACGGACCAGATGAAGATGATCGCCAAGCTGTCCGGCGGGCAGTCCTACACCGCCGGCACCGTCGACGAGCTGTCCAAGAGCTACAACGCCATCGAGAAGGACATCGGCTACCGCACCGTGCCGGGTCCCGGCAGTGCCGGGTGGTTGCGCCTGGGCGTGCTCACCGCCCTGATCGCGACGGCGCTGGCGCTGCTGATCAACCGGCGGCTGCCGGTCTGATCGCTCAGGAGGGCAGCCGGCGGTTCAGGAACAGGCCGGCCAGGACGGCGCCGGCCATCGCGACGGCCCCCAGCAGCATCCAGGCCAGGCTGGCGTCGCCCTTGACGGTTTCGTAGCCGATCTGGCGCTGCAGGGTCGCGTAGACGTCCTTCAGCGACTCCAGGCTGTCGGCGTGGAACGACTGGCCGTCGGTGATCTCGCAGATCTTCTTCAGCGTCTGATCGTCGACGGGAACCGGGATGGTGGCGCCCTCGTACTCGACGGTGCCGTACGGCGTGCCGAACGAAATCGTCGAGATCTGCACGCCCTCGGCCTTGGCGGCCCGGGCCGCGGTGAACGCCCCCTGCGGG
>NZ_LZJX01000098.1:0-501 GCF_001667595.1 Mycobacterium sp. E2989
CGCCCGGGCATGCTGTTGTTCGGTTTGCTCCCGCTGGCTCTGCTCGGGGTCTACATCCTGGTCCAGGCTCGCCGCCGGCGCCGGCTGCGCCGGTTCACCGAGACGAGCGTGCCGCAGTCGCTGGCGCGTCACATCCCGATCGCGGTGTCGCTGCTCAGCCTGGTTCTGCTGACCATCGCGCTCGCGACCCCCACCCACGACATGCGCATCCCGCGCAACCGGGCCGTCATCGTGCTGGTCATCGACATGTCGCAGTCCATGCGGGCGACCGACGTGCCGCCCAACCGGCTCAAGGCCGCCGAGGAGGCGGCCACCCAGTTCGCCACCCAGCTGACGCCGGGCATCAACCTGGGGCTGGTCGGCTTCGCGGGCACGCCGTACCTGCTGGTCGCCCCGACGACCAACCGCCAGGCGGTCAAGGCCGCGATCGACAGCCTCAAGCCGGCCCCCAAGACCGCGACGGGCGAGGGCCTGTTCACCGCGCTGCAGGCCATCGCGACG
>NZ_LZJX01000099.1:0-83496 GCF_001667595.1 Mycobacterium sp. E2989
TGGCATGGTCATCGAGATCGCCCGCCCGAAGCTCGAAGGAAACATCGCCGTCGGCGAGGACCGCCAGATCGGCTTCGCCGAATTCGGCGACCCGCAGGGCCGCGCGATGTTCTGGCTGCACGGCACCCCCGGCGCCCGCCGCCAGATCCCGGTCGAGGCCCGCGTCTACGCCGAGAACCACCACATCCGCCTGATCGGCCTGGACCGCCCGGGTATCGGCTCGTCGACGCCGCACCGGTACCACAACATCCGCGCGTTCGGCGACGACCTGCGCACCATCGCGGACACCCTCGGCATCGACAAGATGGCCGTCATCGGCCTGTCCGGCGGCGGGCCGTACGCGCTCGCGTCCGCAGCGGTGCTGTCCGATCGGGTCGTCGCCCTCGGCGTGCTCGGCGGCGTCGCGCCCTTCCTCGGCGACGAGGGCATCACCAGCGGGCTGATGAACCTCGGCAAGCGGGTCGCACCCCTGCTGCGGCTGGGCGGCGACCCGCTGCGGATCGGCGCAAGCCTGGTGGTCCGGATGATCCGTCCGGTCGCCAATCCGGCGCTGTATCTGTATGCCGCGATATCGCCCGAGGGCGACCGTCGCCTGCTGACCCGGCCGGAGTTCGGCGCCATGTTCCTCGACGACCTGCTCAACGGCAGCCGCAAGCAACTCGCGGCCCCGTTCAACGACATCATCCTGTTCACCCAGGACTGGGGATTCCGCCTCGACGAGGTCAAGGTGCCCGTGCGCTGGTGGCACGGCGACAGCGACCACATCGTGCCGTTCGCGCACGGCGAGCACGTGGTCTCCCTGCTGCCCGACTGCGAGCTGATCGTGCTCCCCGGCGAAAGCCACCTGGGCGGGCTCGGGCGCGGCGAGGAGATCCTGTCCACCCTGACCAAGATCTGGGACGAGCAGGGCTGACCCTCCCCGCGGCCGGGTAGCCTGCTCACGTGCTGCTGGCGTCCCTGAATCCCGCGGCGGTCACCGCCACCGACATCGCTGACGCGGTACGCATCGACGGCGCGGTGTTGAGCCGCAGCGACCTGGTGGGCGACGCCACGTCGGTGGCCGAGCGGGTGGCCGGCGCGGACCGGGTCGCGATCCTGGCCACCCCCACCGCCGCGACCGTGCTCGCGGTCACCGGCTGCCTGATCGCCGGCGTGCCGTTCGTCCCGGTGCCCGCGGACGTCGGCGTCGCCGAACGCCGGCACATGCTCACCGATTCGGCGGTGCAGGCCTGGCTCGGTCCGGTGCCGGACGAGCCGGAGGGATTGCCGCACATCCCGGTGCGCTTGCACGCCCGGTCGTGGCACCGCTACCCGGAGCCGTCGCCCGACGCCACCGCGATGATCATCTACACCTCGGGCACCACCGGGCTGCCCAAGGGGGTGGTGCTGAGCCGGCGCGCGATCGCCGCCGACCTGGACGCCCTGGCGCAGGCCTGGCAGTGGACGGCCGACGACGTGCTGGTGCACGGCCTGCCGCTGTTCCACGTGCACGGGCTGGTGCTGGGCCTGCTCGGGTCGCTGCGGGTGGGAAATCGCTTCGTGCACACCGGAAAACCGACGCCGGCGGGCTACGCTGCGGCGTGTTCGGAGGCCGGGGGCACCCTCTATTTCGGCGTGCCGACCGTGTGGTCGCGGCTGGTCGCCGACGAGGCCGCCGCCCGCGCGCTGCGCCCGGCCCGGCTGCTGGTTTCGGGGAGCGCACCGCTACCCGTGCCGGTGTTCGAGCGGCTGGAGCGGCTCACCGGGCACCAGCCCGTCGAACGGTACGGCGCCTCCGAATCGCTGATCACCCTGTCCACCCGCGCGGACGGCGAGCGGCGCGCCGGCTGGGTGGGCCTGCCGCTCACCGGCGTGCAAACCCGCCTGCTCGACGACACCGGCTCCCCGGTGCCGCACGACGGGGAAACCGTTGGGCGCCTTGAGGTTCGGGGGCCGACGATGTTCGACGGGTACCTGAACCGGCCCGAGGCCACCGCCGAGGCGTTCGACGCCGACGGGTGGTACCGCACCGGTGACGTCGCGGTCGTCGACGCCGGCGGGATGCACCGCATCGTGGGCCGCGAGTCGGTCGACCTGATCAAGTCCGGCGGCTACCGCATCGGCGCCGGCGAGATCGAAACGGCGCTGCTCGGGCATCCCGGGGTGACCGAGGCCGCCGTGGTCGGGATGCCCGACGAAGACCTGGGCCAGCGCATCGTCGCGTTCGTCGTCGGCTCGGCCGACCCCGACGAGCTGACCAACTACGTCGCGCAGGAGCTGTCGGTGCACAAGCGGCCGCGCGAGGTGCGCCTCGTCGACGCGCTGCCCCGCAACGCGATGGGCAAGGTGCTCAAGAAGCAGCTGCTGTCCGACGGCTGACCCATACGCAGGAAGTTGCCAGCTTGCGCGCCGGGCAAGACCGGGCGGCTTCACCTACCGTCGTAACCGTGAATCGGCCCAGGACCCCCATGCGGCGAATAGCGGCCGCGTGCCTCGTCGGGTCGGCCATCGAGTTCTACGACTTCCTGATCTACGGGACCGCGGCGGCCCTGGTGTTTCCCACGGTGTTCTTCCCGCGCCTGGGCGCGACCCTGGCCACCGTCGCCGCCATGGCGACGTTCGCGACGGCGTTCCTGTCCCGCCCGCTGGGCGCGGCCGTCTTCGGATACTTCGGCGACCGCCTCGGACGCAAGAAAACGCTGGTCGCGACGCTGCTGATCATGGGCGTATCGACCGTGAGCGTGGGTTTGGTCCCCGGCACCGCGACGATCGGGATCGCGGCGCCGTTGATCCTGATCGTCCTGCGGTTGATGCAGGGGTTTGCCGTCGGCGGTGAATGGGCCGGGTCGGTCCTGCTGAGCGCCGAGTACGCGCCCACCGGCAAACGCGGCTGGTACGGCATGTTCACCCTGCTCGGCGGTGGCACCGCGGGCATCCTGGCCAGCCTGACCTTTCTCGCCGTCAACCTGACCATGGGCGAGAACAGCCCCGCGTTCATGGACTGGGGGTGGCGGGTGCCCTTCCTGATCAGCAGCGGGCTGATCGGCATCGCCCTCTATGTGCGGCTCAACATCGACGAAACGCCGCTGTTCGTCGAGGAGAAGGCTCGCGACCTGGTGCCCAAGGCGCCCCTGGCCGAGCTGTTGCGGTTCCAGCGGCGCGAGATCGTGCTGGTCGCGGGCGCCTTCCTGGGCGGGATGGGATTCGTCTACCTGGGCAACACCTTCCTGGTCATGTACGCCCACAACCATCTGGGCTATTCGCGCAGCTTCATCTGGGGTGTCGGCGCCCTGGGCGGGCTCACCAGCATGGGGTTCGTGGCGTTCTCGGCGTGGCTCTCGGATCGGGTGGGGCGGCGCCGGGTGATGCTGTGCGGCCTCGCGGCGTGCCTGCCCTGGGCGTTCGCGGTCATCCCGCTGCTGGACACCGGCAAGCCGGTGCTCTACGCGGTCGCCGTCATCGGCATGTTCGGCGCCGCGGCGGTGGCCAACGGGCCCACGGCGGCGTTCGTGCCCGAGCTGTTCGCCACCCGCTACCGCTACAGCGGCGCCGCGGTGGCGATGAACCTGGCCGGCATCCTCGGCGCGGCCGTGCCGCCGCTGATCGCGGGAACGTTGCTGGCGACCTACGGCGGGTGGGCGGTCGGGCTCATGATGGCCGGCCTCGTCGCGGCGAGCTTCGTGTCGGTGTATCTGCTGCCCGAAACCAGGGGAACCGCGCTGGGCGCCGCCCCGGCCGCCGACAGGGTCTCCGCCGAGGTCTAGCCGGCCTCAGTTGGCGTGCAGGTCCTCGTTGAGGGCGATGCCCTGACCGCCGCGGGCCACCACTTCGACGGCCCCGCTGACCGAATTGCGGCGGAACAACAGGTTGTTGCCGCCGGACAGCTCCAGGGCCTTGAGCACCTGGCCGTCGGGCGTGGCGACCTTGGTGCCCGCGGTCACGTACAGGCCGGCCTCGACGACACAGTCGTCGCCCAGCGAGATGCCAAGCCCCGCGTTGGCGCCGAGCAGGCAGCGCTTGCCGATCGAGATGACCTCGGTGCCGCCGCCGGACAGCGTGCCCATGATGGACGCGCCGCCGCCGACGTCCGATCCATCGCCCACCACGACGCCGGCCGAGATGCGGCCCTCCACCATCGACGCGCCCAGCGTGCCGGCGTTGTAGTTGACGAAGCCCTCGTGCATCACCGTCGTACCGGGCGCCAGGTGGGCGCCGAGGCGCACCCGGTCGGCGTCGGCGATGCGCACCCCGGTGGGCACGACGTAGTCGACCATCCGCGGGAACTTGTCGATGCCGTAGACGGTCACCGGGCCGTGCCGGCGCAGCCGGGCCCGCACGGCCTCGAATCCTTCGATCGCGCACGGGCCGTGGTTGGTCCACACCACGTTGGTCAGTACCCCGAACAGGCCGTCGGCGTTCAGCCCGTGCGGCGCCACCAACCGATGCGACAGCAGATGCAGCCGCAGGTAGGCGTCGTAGGCGTCGGCGGCCACGTCGTCGAGCGAGCCGATCACCGTGCGCACGGCGATGGTTTCGGTGTGGCGGTCGTCGTCCCGGCCGACGAGCCCGACCAGCTCCGGCGGGACGTCGGACAGCGCGAGCCGCGAGGTACCGCCGGTGCCCGACTCGGTCAGTTCCGGTGCGGGGAACCACGTGTCGAGGATCGATCCGTCGGCGGCCAGCGTCGCCAGCCCGATGCCTACAGCTGAAGTCACGGCGGTCAGGTTACTTGCCGCGCGGCAGCGGATAACCTTGGACCCGTGCTGGACTTGCGCGGGGACCCGATCGAGCTGACCGCGGCGTTGGTCGACATTCCCAGCGAATCGCGGCACGAGGCGCGCCTGGCCGACGAGGTCGAGGCCGCGCTACGCGCCCAGACGTCGGGGTTCGAGATCGTCCGCAACGGCAACGCCGTGCTGGCGCGCACTCGCAACCATCGGCCGTCGCGGGTGCTGCTGGCCGGGCATTTGGATACCGTCCCGGTCGCCGGCAACCTGCCCAGCCGCCGCGAGGACGGCGACCTGTACGGATGCGGCGCCGCGGACATGAAATCGGGTGACGCGGTCTTCCTCCATCTGGCCGCCACGGTGGCCGACCCGGTCCACGACCTGACGTTGGTGTTCTACGACTGTGAGGAAATCGACGCGGCCGCAAACGGTTTGGGCCGCATCGAGCGCGAGCTGCCGGACTGGTTGACCGCCGACGTGGCCGTGCTGGGCGAACCCACCGGCGGCTACATCGAGGCGGGCTGCCAGGGCACGCTGCGGGTGGTGATCTCGGCCGCCGGAACGCGCGCGCATTCGGCGCGATCATGGTTGGGCGACAACGCCATTCACAAGCTGGGCGCCGTGCTGGACCGGCTGGCCGCCTACCGTGCCCGCACCGTGGACATCGACGGCTGCGAGTATCGCGAGGGCCTGTCCGCGGTGCGCATCGACGGCGGCGTGGCGGGCAACGTGATTCCCGACGCGGCCGCGGTCACGGTCAACTTCCGGTTCGCCCCCGACCGGTCGGTGGCCGCGGCGCTCGAGCACGTGCACGAGGTGTTCGACGGCCTGGACGTGCACATCGAGCAGACCGACGCCGCCGCGGGTGCGCTGCCCGGGCTGTCCCAGCCCGCCGCCAAGGCCCTGGTCGAGGCCGCCGGCGGGCAGGTCCGGGCGAAGTACGGGTGGACCGACGTCGCGCGGTTCGCCCAGCTGGGCATCCCGGCGGTCAACTTCGGACCGGGTGACCCGAACCTGGCGCACAAGCGCGACGAGAGCGTGCCGGTCGCCAACATCACCGCCGCGGTGGCCATGCTGCGCGGCTACCTCGGCGGCTAGTCAGCCCCGGCAGCGCTGGGCCTGCGCGGCCGCGTCGGCGGCGGCAGCGCGCATCCCCACCGCGGCCAGGTCCTCGGACACCGCCAGCAGCGCCGCCCCGTCGCCGGCGGCCAGCGCCTGCCCGTGCGCCAGAGCGAGTTTGCCTGCGACGCAATCGATCTCGTCGCAGAGCCGGCCCAGCGGGTCGGCCGCGCGGATGTCGCCGAGCCGCACGGCGTCGTGCCAGGCGCGCAACGCGACGGCCCGCTGGCCGCCGCGTTCGGCCATCCGGGCGGCGTCGCGGGCGGCGGCCACGGCGCCGTGCGAGTCGCGCATCGAGGCCAGGCGCCACGCCCGCGCGACGCCGAGCTCCGGCGCGAACAGCGCTGATTTGGTTCCGTGCCGGGATTCCGCTTTGGCCAACGCCTTTCCCACGGCCGCCACATCGCCGCGCTGGGCCAGGGCGGTGGCCAGCAGCGTCAACGACAGCGGCCCCCACGAATAGCCGGTGCGTTGCAGCGTGCCGGCCGCCGGGCCGAGTAACGCTGCGGCCCGGTCGAATTCGCCGTCGGCGAGCAGCACATGCGCCAGCAACACCTCACCGATCGCCCGGCCCGGCTGCTGCAATTCGGCGAAATCGGTGAACTGCTGGGCTAGTTCGCGGGCCGCGTCCAGCCTGCCCGCCATCAACAACGCGGTGGTCTGCCCCAGCCCGATCGTGAAGCGCAGCAACCCTGGATGCTCGGCGGCCAGGGCGCGCTGGGCCAGCGGCTCGACATCATCGAAACGGCCTTGCCGGGCCGCGCACAGCGCCGCCGCGCTGGCCGCCCAGGCCACGGCCTGGTCGTCGGCCTCCGGGGCGGCCAGCACCTCGCCGGCGACCTTGACGGCGTGCGCGACGTTGCCGGCGTTCATCGCGAACGTGGCGCTCAGCGCGTCGAGCGTGGTGCGCGGGCCCGCGTCGGTGATGCGGCCGCGGATGGTCCGCAGGAACGCGGTCGCCCGCTCGGGCTCGCCGAGCATCCAGAACTGGTTGGCCGCGCGCAGCAGCGCCCAGTCCATCAGGGCGGCTTCGGTCAACGCGCCGGGATCCAGGCCGGCCAGCACCGCGTCCGCTTCGCGGCCGCGGCCCTGCCACCCCAGGGCGTGCGCCAACGCGAGCCGCGCCGCCAACCCGCCGGACCGCTCCAGCGCCGCGCGCGCCAGCCGTTCCCCGAGCGCGAGGTCGCCCAGCCGCAGCGCCTGCTGCGCGGCGGCGACCACCTCGGCCGTCGGCTGGGGGGCGTCGCTGTCCAGCGCCAGGCCGGCCAGCCGGAGCCGGTCGCTGAGGTGGTCCGAGGGATGCCGCGACAGCAGCCGCACCAACTCGGTGCGCCGCCGCCGCGCGCCGTCGCCGCCGAGGGCCGCGCGCGCCCGCTCGGCGAACTGCGGGTGGGCCGTGTACACCACCGGGTCGTCCGAGGCCCCGCCGCGCTCCCGCGTTTCCACCGCCCCGCAATCGGCCGCCTGCGCAACGGCTTCCGCGGAGGTGAGGGCGGTCAGGTCGGCGAGCGCCAGCGGCTCGGCGACGGCCAGGTACTCGAGCACCGACCGGGCCGCTTCGGGTATCTCGGCGAGGAACGCGTCGATCGAGGCCGGCGTGCCGGCGTCGCCGGGCGGCTCGATGTCGATGCGGGGGAGCAGGCCGTCGGTCCACAGCGCCGCGACGGCCTCGGGGGACGAATCGGCGCGGCCGGTGACGATCATCCTGGCCGCGCCGGCCCGCGCCAGCTGGTACACCAGCGTGGCCGACAGGATGTCCAGGTCGTGGGCGTCGTCGACGACGAGCAATAGGTCGGGCCCGTCCAGCGACGCCCGCGCGGCCCGCAACAGCGCGGCCGGCTTGCCCAGCTCGGCGATCTGCACCAGGTGGCTGAAGGCGCCGAAGGGAACCGCGCGCTCGGTCGGGGTGCCGGTGACCCAGCGCACGCGCGTGCCGGGGTGGCGGTCGCCGAAATCCTCGGCGGCCGTGCGGGCCAGCGTCGACTTGCCGCAGCCGTCCGGGCCGAGCACGACGCTCCCGCGGCCGGTCGCCAGCGCCGCCTCCAGCCGCTGAAGGGCCGACGCGTGCTGGGGGACGTTCCATCGAATCGGCATCGCCGGATTTTATGGCGCGCGGTGTGCCGCCCGCAGCAAGCTTGGTCTACCTTTCGTTGTATGCGCGACTGGGCGGTGTGCGTGTACTGCGCGTCCGGACCGGAACATCCCGAATTGCTCGCCGTCGCTGCCGAACTCGGCGAGGCGATCGCCGAGCGCGGCTGGACCCTGGTGTGGGGCGGCGGCCGCGTGTCGGCGATGGGCGCGGTCGCCACCGCGGCGCGCGCCCGCGGCGGCCGGACCGTGGGCGTCATCCCCCAGATCCTGATGCGCCGCGAGATCGCCGACACCGAGGCCGACGAGCTGATCGTCACCGAGACCATGCACGAGCGCAAACAGGTCATGGAGGACCGCTCCGACGCGTTCGTCGTGCTGCCCGGTGGCGTGGGCACCCTCGACGAATTGCTGGACTCGTGGACCACCGGCTACCTCGGCCTGCACCGCAAACCCATCGTCCTGCTGGATCCGATCGGGCATTACGAGGGCCTGTGGGCCTGGCTGTGCGGGCTGCTCGACAGCGGCTACGTCGGGCAGCCGGCGATGGACCGGTTGTTGCTGGTCGACAAGGTGAGCGCCGCCCTGGAGGCCTGCGCGCCCGAATGAGTGCGCGGCCCCTACTAGGCTGACCGCCGGATTGTTTACGCAGAATCGAGGGATGACGTGGCCGATCACGACGGGGGAGCGCGCACCGCGGTCAAACTGACCGATATCGCAGCTCGGGCGCCGCGCCTGCTGGCCGATTTCCCGGCGATCGTGCGGGGGGCGAGGACCGGGCTGCTGGCCCAGCCGGGCTCGAAGAAGTCGATCGGCACGGTGTTCCAGGAACGGGCCGCCCGCTACGGCGACCGGGTCTTCCTGCGGTTCGGCGACCAGCAACTGACCTACCGCGACGCCAACGCCGCCGCCAACAGGTACGCCGCGGTGTTGGCCGCGCACGGCGTCGGCCACGGCGACGTCGTCGCGATCATGCTGCGCAACTCGCCCAACGCGGTGCTGGCGATGCTGGCGGCGGTCAAGTGCGGCGCGGTCGCCGGCATGCTCAACTACCACCAGCGCGGCGAGGTGCTGGCGCACAGCCTGGGCCTGCTGAAGGCCAAGGTCCTGATCGCCGAGACCGACCTCGTCAGCGCGGTGGCCGAGTGCGGCGGCTCGGGCGACACGGAAACGATGACCGTCGAAGACCTGGAACGCCTCGCCGCCAGCGCCCCGGCCACCAACCCCGCCTCGGCGTCGGCCGTGCAGGCCAGGGACACCGCGTTCTACATCTTCACCTCGGGCACAACGGGTTTCCCGAAGGCCAGCGTGATGACCCACCTGCGGTGGCTGAAGGCGCTCGCGGCGTTCGGCGGCATCGGGCTGCGGCTGAAGAGCTCCGACACCCTGTACAGCTGCCTGCCGCTGTACCACAACAACGCGTTGACGGTCGCGCTCTCGTCGGTGATCAACTCCGGGGCGACGCTGGCGCTGGGCAAGTCGTTCTCGGCGTCGAAGTTCTGGGACGAGGTGATCGCTGCGGAAGCCACCGCGTTCATCTACATCGGCGAGATCTGCCGGTACCTGCTCAACCAGCCGCGCAAGCCCACCGACCGTGCGCATCGGGTGCGGGTGATCGCGGGCAACGGGCTGCGCCCGGAGATCTGGGACGAGTTCACCAACCGGTTCGACATCGCGCGGGTCTGCGAGTTCTACGCCTCCAGCGAGGGCAACACCGCGTTCATCAACATCTTCAACGTGCCCAGGACCACCGGGGTCTTCCCGATGCCGCTGGCCTACGTGGAGTACGACCCCGACACCGGAGCCCCGCTGCGCGACGACAACGGGCGGGTCCGGCGGGTGCCGCCGGGGGAGCCCGGCCTGCTGCTCAGCAAGGTCAACCGGCTGCAGCCGTTCGACGGCTACACCGACAAGGAGTCGAGCGAGAAGAAGCTGGTGCGCAACGCCTTCCGCGAGGGCGACGTGTGGTTCAACTCCGGCGACGTGATGAGCCCGCAGGGCATGGGTCACGCCGCGTTCGTCGACCGCCTCGGCGACACCTTCCGGTGGAAGGGGGAGAACGTCGCCACCACGCAGGTCGAGGCCGCGCTGGCCTCCGACGAATCCGTGGAGGAGTGCACGGTGTTCGGGGTCGAGATTCCCCGCACCGGCGGTCGCGCCGGGATGGCCGCGGTCAAGCTGCGCGAGGGCGCGGAGTTCGACGGCAAGTCCCTGGCCGCCGCGGTGTACGGCCAGCTGCCCGCCTACGCGTTGCCGCTGTTCGTGCGGGTGGTCAAGTCCCTCGAGCACACCACGACGTTCAAGAGCCGCAAGGTCGAGCTGCGCGAGCAGGCCTACGGTTCCGACGTTGAGGACCCGTTGTACGTGCTGGCCGGCCGTGACGAGGGCTACGTGCCCTACTACGACGAGTACCCCGACGAAGTGGCCGACGGTAAGCGCCCCAAGGGCTGAGTGTGCGGCTGGCCGCACATTCGGCGTCGAGCGTGCGGCTGGCCGCACAGTCGATCCCCGGGCCGCGCCCGGCGCGGTGACCGGGCACCATGGACGTGTGCAGTCGACGTTCTGCGGCCGCCCGGTCGCCGGTGATCGCCCGCTGATCATGGCGATCGTCAATCGCACCCCGGATTCGTTCTACGACAAGGGGGCGACCTTCAGCGACGAGGCCGCTCGCGACGCCGCGCACCGCGCCATCGCCGAGGGCGCCGACGTCGTCGACGTCGGCGGCGTCAAAGCCGGGCCGGGCCAGGACGTCGATGCGGACACCGAGATCGCCCGGTTGATCCCGTTCATCGAGTGGTTGCGCGGCGCCTATCCGGACCAGCTGATCAGCGTCGACACCTGGCGCTCCGAGGTGGCCAAGGTGGCCTGCGCGGCCGGGGCGGACCTGATCAACGACACCTGGGGCGGCATCGACCCGGCCCTGGCCGAGGTGGCCGCGGAGTTCGGCGCCGGCCTGGTGTGCGCGCACACCGGCGGCGCGCTGCCCCGCACGCGTCCGTTCCGGGTGAGCTACGGGACCACCACGCGCGGCGTCGTCGACGACGTCATCCGTCAGGTCACCGCCGCGGCCGAGCGCGCGGTAGCCCGCGGGGTGGCCCGCGACCGGGTGTTGATCGACCCGGCCCACGACTTCGGCAAGAACACCTTTCACGGGCTGCTGCTGTTGCGCCATGTGAGCGATCTTGTTAATACCGGATGGCCCGTGCTCATGGCTTTGAGTAACAAGGACTTCGTCGGGGAGACTCTGGGTGTGGAATTGACCGAGCGGCTGGAGGGAACGTTGGCGGCCACCGCGCTGGCGGCGGCCGCCGGCGCGCGGATGTTTCGGGTGCACGAGGTCGCCGCGACCCGGCGGGTGCTGGAAATGGTGGCCGCCATCCAGGGTGTGCGGGCGCCGGCGCGCACGGTGAGGGGGCTGGCATGACGGCGTCCGACCTGTTCAGCGACGCCGCCGTGCTGGCCGCCGGGCCCGGTGACGCGTGGCTGGCCGATCGCAGCTGGAATCGTCCGAGCTGGACCCTCGCCGAACTCGAGGCCGCCAAGGCGGGACGGACCATCTCGGTCGTGCTACCCGCGCTCAACGAAGAGGACACCATCGAATCGGTGGTCGACAGCATCTCGCCGCTGGTGGACGGCCTGGTCGACGAGCTGATCGTGCTGGACTCCGGCTCCACCGACGACACCGAGATCCGCGCGGTCGCCGCCGGCGCCCGCGTCGTCAGCCGGGAGCAGGCCCTACCCGAGGTGCCGGTCCGGCCCGGCAAGGGGGAGGCGCTGTGGCGCTCGCTCGCGGCCACCAGCGGCGACATCGTCGTCTTCGTCGACTCCGACCTGATCAGCCCGCACCCGATGTTCGTGCCGTGGCTGGTCGCCCCGCTGCTCACCGGCGACGGCATCCACCTGGTCAAGAGCTTCTACCGGCGGCCGCTGCAGGTCGGCGACGTCGGGGGTGCCGCGGGCACCACCGGCGGCGGACGCGTCACCGAGCTGGTGGCCCGGCCGTTGCTCGCCGCGCTGCGGCCCGAGCTTGGCTGCATCCTGCAGCCGCTCGGCGGGGAGTACGCCGCCACCCGCGAATTGCTCACGTCGGTGCCGTTCGCGCCCGGCTACGGCGTGGAGATCGGCCTGCTGCTGGACACCTTCGATCGGTTGGGCCTGGAGGCGATCGCCCAGGTCAACCTCGGGGTTCGCGCCCACCGCAACCGTCCGCTCGCCGAGCTGGGGGCAATGAGCCGCCAGGTCATCGCGACCATGCTGTCGCGTTGCGGGGTCCCCGACTCGGGGGTCGGGTTGACGCAGTTCTTCGCCGACGACCGGGAGGGTTTCGGCTACACCCAGCACACGTCGCCGGTGTCGCTGGCTGACCGCCCGCCCATGACGGTCCTGCGGCCGCGCTGAGGCCACGCTGGTTCGTCGCGGTGTCGGTGGCATAGGGCAGTATCGACGGCGTGGCGTTGGTGTTGCTGTATCTGGTCGTGCTGGTGCTGGTGGCGATCGTGCTTTTCGGTGCCGCGAGTCTGCTGTTCGGTCGCGGTGAGCAGCTGCCGCCCCTGCCGCGCGGGACCACCGCGACGGTGCTGCCCGCCTACGGGGTGACCGGCGCGGACGTCGACGCCGTCAAGTTCACCCAGGTGCTGCGCGGATACAAGACCAGCGAGGTGGACTGGGTCCTGGACCGGCTCGCCCGCGAGCTCGAGGCGCTGCGCGGCCAGCTGGCCGCGGTGCACGCCCCCGCGGCGGCGGAGGACGAACCCGGGGAACCCGAGGGCGGCGAGGAGCGTCAGGACTAGATGTGAGCGATGACGGGCTGGTTCGGTGCGGCTGGGCGGCCATTCGGCCCGGACCCGACTTCGAGATGTACCGCGACTACCACGATCAGGAGTGGGGCCGCCCGGTGCACGACGGGGTGGCGCTGTTCGAGCGGATGAGCCTGGAGGCCTTCCAGAGCGGGTTGTCGTGGCTGATCATCCTGCGCAAGCGGGAGAACTTCCGGCGCGCCTTCGCCGGGTTCGATTTCGAACGGGTCGCCGGCTATACCGACGCCGACGTGCAGCGGCTGATGGCGGATACCGGAATCGTGCGCAACCGGGCCAAGATCGACGCGACGATCGCGAACGCGCGCGCCGCCGCCGAGCTGGGCACCCCGGCGGACCTGTCCAAGCTGCTGTGGTCGTTTGCGCCGGAGCCGCGCCCCCGTCCGGCCGACGGCTCCGAAATCCCCTCGGCCACTGCGGAATCGAAGGCCATGGCCCTCGAGCTCAAGCGGCGCGGCTTCCGCTTCGTCGGCCCGACCACCGCCTATGCGTTGATGCAGGCCACCGGGATGGTCGACGACCATATTCGGGGCTGCTGGGTGCCTTCTCCCCGGTGACGGCGCGGGCCGCGAGCGGCCCGCAAACCCCCGAGAACCGGGTCTTTGTACAACTCGTGACCTGGATAGGGAACAATGGAGGCGTGATTTGGCAGTTCGATGTCGGGTATGGCTGGAAAATCGCTGGCGGGGCATGCTCGGCGCCGACCGGGTCCGCAAGGGCGGGCCGGCTCGAACCTGGAGGGAGCACTCGATGGCGGCGATGAAGCCCCGGACCGGCGACGGTCCTCTGGAAGCAACCAAGGAGGGGCGCGGCATCGTGATGCGGGTACCACTTGAGGGAGGCGGTCGACTGGTCGTTGAGCTGACGCCCGACGAAGCCGCCGCACTCGGTGACGAACTCAAGGGTGTCACGAGCTCCAGCTGACGCGCGCCCGCGCACGGCTGCCCGCGGCCCTAGGCGCACACCTTTCGGTAGATGTCCAAGGTCTGCTCCGCCACCCGGGCCCAGGAGAATTCCTCGACGCAGCGCTGACGTCCCGCCTCGCCGTAACGCTTCGCCTTCTCGGGGTCGGCGACGAGCTCGTTGACCGCCTCGGCCAGATGGACCTGGAACCCGGTCGGGTCGCCGGGGTCGTAATGCACCAGCGAACCGGTCACCCCGTCGGCCACCACCTCGGGAATTCCGCCGACGTCGGACGCCACCACCGCCGTCGCGCAGGCCATCGCCTCCAGGTTCACGATGCCGAGCGGCTCGTACACCGAGGGGCACACGAAAACTGTTGCCGCCGATAGTATTTCGCGTAGTTCGCCGATGGGCAGCATGTCCCTGATCCAAAACACGCCCTGCCGGTTGTGGGCCAGCCGCGCCACCGCGGACCGGATCTCGTCGGCTATCTCGGGGGTGTCGGGGGCGCCCGCGCAGAGCACGACCTGCACCTGCGGATCGAAGTGGTGCGCCGCCGCCACCAAGTGGGCGACGCCCTTCTGCCGGGTGATCCGGCCGACGAACGCGACGGTCGGCCGCTGCGGGTCAACCCCGAGTTCGGCCAGCACCGAACCCGTTTGCATCGGCCCCGCCGGATGCCAAACGCCGGTGTCGACGCCGTTGCGGATGACGTGCACGACGCTGGGATCAAGGGCGGGGTAGACCCGCAGGATGTCCTCGCGCATGGCGGAGCTAACCGCGATGACGGCATCGGCGGCCTGGACCGCGGTGTGCTCCACCCACGTCGACACCCGGTAGCCCCCGCCGAGCTGCTCGGCCTTCCACGGCCGCAGCGGCTCGAGCGAATGCGCCGTCAGCACGTGCGGGAGGTCGTAAAGCAGCGCGGCCAGGTGACCGGCCATGCCGGTGTACCAGGTGTGCGAATGCACCACGGTGGCCGCCGATACGGCGTTGGCCATCAGCAGGTCCGAGGACAACGTCGACAGCGCCGGGTTGGCGCCCTGCAGGCGCGGATCGGGCTGGTGCACGAAGGCGTCCGGCCGCGGCGCGCCCATGCAGTGCACGTCGACCGCGCACAGGCGGCGCAGTTGGGCGACCAGTTCCGTGACATGTACCCCGGCTCCCCCGTAGACCTCCGGTGGGTACTCCCGAGTCATCATCGCCACCCGCATACCCGCACGGTAGTTCGGCGGCGACGAGGCCCGCGAGTCGGGCCGAGAAGACGCCGAATATCGAGCCGCGCGGCGGCGACGAGGCCCGCGAGTCGGGCCGAGAAGACGCCGAATATATCGAGCCGCGCGGCGGCGACGAGGCCCGCGAGGGGGCCCGGTTCTGGGTGACCGGCCGGCGGGACCAAATACCTTGACGGACAGCCGCACAGAACACCGCCAATAGCGCGGTCCCCCTGGCAGCGTCTCCCGAGGGCCGATAGGTTTGACCCATGAGGGAAGCGCCGCACGTGCTGGGCATTGTCCTGGCCGGGGGTGAGGGCAAGCGGCTGTATCCGCTGACCGCGGATCGGGCCAAGCCCGCGGTTCCCTTCGGCGGCGCCTATCGATTGATCGACTTCGTGCTGTCCAACCTCGTGAACGCGCGCTATTTGCGCATCTGCGTTCTCACTCAGTACAAGTCGCATTCACTGGACCGTCACATTTCGCAGAACTGGCGGTTGTCCGGGCTGGCCGGTGAGTACATCACCCCGGTGCCCGCGCAGCAGCGGCTGGGCCCCCGGTGGTACACCGGCTCCGCCGACGCGATCTACCAGTCGCTCAACCTGATCTACGACGAAGATCCCGACTACATAGTCGTTTTCGGCGCCGACCACGTGTATCGGATGGACCCCGAGCAGATGGTCCAATTCCACATCGAAAGTGGGGCGGGCGCGACGGTCGCCGGCATCCGGGTGCCCCGCGGCGAGGCCACCGCATTCGGGTGCATCGACTCCGACGACTCCGGCCGCATCCGCGATTTCGTGGAGAAGCCCCTGGACCCGCCGGGAACACCCGACGACCCCGACTCGACGTACGTGTCGATGGGCAACTACATCTTCACCACCAAGGTGCTCATCGACGCGATCCGCGCGGACGCCGACGACGACCACTCCGATCACGACATGGGCGGTGACATCATCCCGCGCCTGGTGGGCGACGGGCTGGCCGCGGTGTACGACTTCAGGGACAACGAGGTGCCCGGGGCAACCGACCGCGACCGCGGCTACTGGCGGGACGTGGGGACGCTCGACGCCTTCTACGACGCGCACATGGACCTGGTGTCGGTCCACCCGGTCTTCAACCTCTACAACAAGCGCTGGCCGATTCGGGGCGAGTCCGAGAACCTGGCGCCGGCCAAGTTCGTCAACGGCGGCTCGGCGCAGGAGTCGGTCGTCGGGGCCGGCAGCATCATTTCCGCGGCGTCGGTGCGCAATTCGGTGCTGTCGTCCAACGTCGTGGTCGACGACGGCGCGATCGTGGAGGGCAGCGTGATCATGCCGGGCGCCCGGGTCGGCCGGGGCGCGGTGGTGCGCCACGCCATCCTGGACAAGAACGTCGTCGTCGGGCCCGGCGAGATGGTCGGCGTGGACCTGGAGAAGGACCGCGAACGCTTCGCCATCAGCGCCGGCGGTGTGGTCGCGGTGGGCAAGGGCGTCTGGATCTAGCCGCGCCGGGCGGCTACCACACGTTCGGCAGCAGCCGGTAGGGCACGTGCTCCGCGTACTCGCGGTAGCCGGGCAGTTCGGTGTAGAGCAGCTTCTCCTCGTCCAGGATGCGCAGCACGAGCAGCGCGACGCCCGGGATGATCAACAGCAGCGCCCAGTACGAGCCCAGCGCCAGCGGCATGCCCACCATCATGATCACGTTCCCGGCGTACATCGGGTGGCGGATGGACTTGTAGAGACCTTCGGAGGCCACCTTCTGGCCTTCCTCCACGGTGACGGTGGCGGCGGCATAGCTGTTCTCGATGATCACCCGCATCGAGAGCCCCAGCCCGGCCGCTATCAGGACCACACCGACCAGGCACAGCCATACCGGGACCGTCGACCAGCCCATCCGATGGTCGAATGCGCTGAACGCCATGATCACGAAGAGGATCCCGAACGCGCCGGCGCTGATGATCTTCTGGGCGGTTCGGCTTTCCGCCTGTGGTCCCGCGTGCATGCGGCGCTGCAGCGCGTCCGGGTGTTTCCGCGCCAAATAGATTGTCGGGATGATCGATACCACGGTGAAGATGGAGATGAACACCCATCCCTGCCAATAGCGGATGGTGCCGGCCGGCACGAATAGGACCAGGGCGTAGGCGGCGATCCCGAGGATCGAAGACACCGCTAATCGAACACCGATCTTCATGCCGCTCCTAACCGCGCAGATCGCGTCGTCGAAAAGCCACGGCTCCCAGGGCGATCAGTGTGGCATCGATGGCGAGCAACCACAACAGCGGCGCGGCCGTGAAATCTTTGCTGACGCGCGGGATGTGAGCGAACGGCTCGAAGTCGAGCACCCACTGCGGGAACCCGGCCAGGGAACCGATCAGGTACAGGGCGACGAAGCCGACGAGAACGCCCCAGGCCACGGGCGTGAATCGCGGTGCGACACCGAACAAGAGGACGGTCACCGCGCACATCAGCCAGACGGCGGGCAGTTGAACGGCCGCGCTTGCCACCACAACGGCCACCTTGCCGCCGACGTCCCCCGCGGCGGCGCCGTAGACGAGGCCGCCCGCCAACCCGCTGACCAGCATCGCCATCGTGGAGCCCAGCAACGCGGCCAGCACGTGGCTGGCGAGCCACCGATCGCGCGACACCGCGCCGGCCAGCGTCGTCTCGGCGCGTTGGGCCGACTCCTCCTGATGTAGCCGCAAGGTCAGCGAAACCGAGAACGCGGCCGCGGCCATGCCCAGCATCGTGAACGCGACGGCGATGAAGGCTTCCGCCAAGGCGTTGGTGCCGCCCATTCGGACGACGATGCCGCGGGCGGCGTTGCTGTCGCCGAGCTGCGCGCCGATGCCTTGCACCACGCTGCCCATCAGGAGGCCGTACAGGCACAGGCCCACGGTCCACAGCAACAGCGCCCCGCGGTCCAGCCGCCACGCCAGCCCGAACACGTTGCCGAGCGCGGGCGCGGCGGCGCCGGGGCCGGGGCGCTCGGCGAACAGGCCCGCGCCCACGTCCCGGCCGGCGAGGAGCCGATACGCCACCGCGGTGAGCGCGACGGTGGTTACCAGGTGCAGCATCAGCACCGGCCAGTGGTCACCCGCGTAGGGGCGGACTTGCAGCGACCAGCCCAGCGGCGAAAGCCAGGACAGCGCACCCGAACCCGCGTCGCCGAGGGCGCGCAGCGTGAAGGCGGCCGCCAGGATCGCAAACGCCGTGCCGCGCGCGACCCGCGCGCTCGGCGACAGCTGCGCGGCCACTGCGGCGACGGCGGTGAACACCAGCCCGGAGCAGGCCAGCGCCGCGCCGAAAGCGAGCGACCCGCCGGGCGCGACATCGGTGGTGAGCAGCCCCGCCGCGCCGATCGCTCCGGTGGCGATGCTGGCACCGAATGACAACAGCAGGGCGGCGCTAAGGCTGGCGTAGCGACCGACCGCGGTCGAGTCCACGAGTTCGGTGCGGCCGGCCTCCTCGTCCGCGCGGGTGTGCCGGATGACGGTCAGGATGACGGCCACCGCGATCAGCATGTGGAACATTCCGGCCTTCCAAATGCCAACGGCCCCAAGGCTGTCGTTGTAGACCTGCCCGTAGAGTGCGCGCTGTGCGGGGCTTGCCATGATGGAAGCCGCGAACCCGGCGCGGGCGGCCTGGGTGGGGTAGACCTTTTCGATGCTGCCGACGTACACCGTTGCCAACGGCACCGACAGCAGCAGCACCCACAGGGGCAGCGCGATGCGGTCGCGCCGCAAGTAGAGCCGCAGCATGCCCAGGGTTCCCGCGAAGTTCGGCCGACGTGGCGGTGCGGGGTGGGCCGGCCGGTGCGACCGATCCAGGGTTGCAGTGCTCATGATGCGGCCACCTTGTCCGCGGTGTCGTAGTGGCGCAGGAAGAGTTCCTCGAGGGTCGGCGGCTGGCTGACCAGGCTGCGCACGCCCGCGTCGCCCAGCGCCCGGATCAGTTCTCCGAGGCTCTCGCCGTCGACCTGGGCGCGCACGGTGTTGCCCTCGACGCTGACGTCCTCGACGCCCTTGATGCGCGTGAGGTCGCCGGGGTCGCCGGTCATTTCGGCCTTGATCGAGGTGCGGCTCAGATGGCGCATCGAGTCCAGTGACCCGCTCTCGACGGTCTTGCCGGCCCGGATGATGGTCACCCGTTCGCACAGCGCCTCGGTCTCGGCCAGGATGTGGCTGGACAGCAAGACCGTTGCCCCGTCGTCACGCGCCTCGGCGACGCACTGCTGAAAGACGTTCTCCATCAACGGGTCCAGGCCGCTGCTCGGCTCGTCCAAGAGCAACAGGCGGGCCCGCGAGGAGAAGGCGGAGATCAGCGAGACCTTCTGCCGGTTGCCCTTCGAGTAGGTCCGCGCCTTCTTGTGTGGGTCGAGGTCGAAACGCTCGATCAGCTCGGCGCGACGCTTGTGGTCGATGCCGCCGCGCATGCGGGCCAGCATGTCGATGGTCTCGCCGCCGGTCAGCGTCGGCCACAGCGTGACATCGCCTGGCACGTAGGCGATCTGGCGGTGCAGCGCGACCGCGTCGGTCCAGGGATCGCCGCCCAGCAGCCGCACGCTGCCGCCGTCCGCCTTGACCAAGCCCAGCAGGATGCGCATCGTCGTCGACTTCCCGGCGCCGTTGGGGCCGAGGAAGCCGTGCACTTCACCTTCGCGCACCGAGAGCTCGAGGCCATCCAGCGCGCGCACCGACCCGAAATTCTTTATCAGGCCGTGAATTTCGATGGGCGCTGCATTGTCAATCGTCATGTGATCCTCCTTGATCTTCGGCGGCCAGGAACGCGTCGTACATGGTCCGGTCGACCATCAATCCCTCGGTGTAGATCTCCAGGGCCGGCAGCACCATGTCTCGGGCATAGTCGCGTAGGACTGCCCGCAGATCCGTTGGGGTTTCGTGCATTTGCAGGTAGAGCAAGAACCCCCCGCCGCCGGTGATGCCCAGGTATTTGGCCCTCGCCTCGGGGTCGCGGCTGGGCTTGATCGTGCCGGCGCGCACGCCCTCTTCCATGTAGGCGGAGGTGTTGTCGATCATCCTGCGCCACATCATGTTCGCCAGCTCGCCGCCGGTCTGCATGCTGCGGACCACGTAGGCCATCAGCGGCGCGTACTCCTCGATCTCGGCCAACTGCGCGAACCAGGTGGCCGGGTCGTTGGAGCGAATCGCCTCGGACTTCTGGTTGTAGATCTGATCGGCGATGTAGTCCTCGCAGGCCTTGCGCAGGCCTTCCTTGGAGCCGAAGTGGTGAATCACCAGCGCCGCGCTGACGCCGGCGGCCTCCGCGATCTTGCGCAGCCCGACCCCGAAGCCGTGCTGGCCGAACTGCTCGATGGCCGCGTCGCGAATCCGGGCGGCGGCGGTCAGGTCGGCTGAACGCATGTTCAGTACGCTAAACGTCTGTTCAGTCGCGAGTCAAGCAGGTGCCGCGTCAAGAATCCGTATAGATCGTCGGGCGGTCGTCTACGCGTCGCCGCGGCGGCGCGGTCAGTCGCGGACCGCGGCCAAAATCCCGTCGCCCAGCGGCACCAGGGCCGGGGTGAGCCGCTCGTCCTCGGCGATCAGCCGCGCCGCTTCCCGCACCGCGGCCACCTCGGCGTCGCGGGCGGCGGGATCGCCGGCCCGCCCGCCGAGGGCGGCCCGGTGCACGACGATGACGCCGCCCGATCGCAACAGCCGCACGCCCTCCACGACGTATTCCGGCTGGTCGACCGGGTCGGCGTCGACGAATACGAGGTCGTAGGACTCGTCGGCGAGCCGGGTCAGCACCTCCTGGGCCCGGCCGCTGATCAACCGCGTGCGCGACGGTCCGATGCCGGCCTCGGAGAAGGCCTGCTTGGCCAGCCGCAGATACTCGGGCTCGATGTCGATGGTCGTCAGGACGCCGTCGTCGCTCATGCCCGACAACAGCCAGAGCCCGCTGACCCCCGCGCCGGTCCCCACCTCCGCGACGGCCTTGCCGCCGCTGAGCTTGGTCAGCAGGCTCAACAGGGCCCCCACCGCCGGCGTCACCGCCCCGGCGCCGATGTCCACGGCGCGCTCGCGGGCGGCCGCCAGCAGGGCGTCTTCCGAGATCGACCCCTCGGCGTGCGCGATGAGGGATTCGGCTCGACTGGGCGCCGCCTGGTCGGGGGTTTCTGCGTCCGTGCCGTCCATGCCCGCAGCGTATTCCACTCCGGTGTGCGGCCCCGACATGGCGCGCCTAACGAGGCCCGGCACGACACACCCGGCGAAGCCGATGCGTTTAACTTCACCCCGCGCCGGATATGTCCTGCACAGCGCTGGTAACGATACGGTTTCTCAGCCTGAGCTCAGACTGTTCATATATCGCACATACGCCGATACGCGACGGTGTCCCTATGGATCGCGGAGCGCGTTGGGACGGGAATACGGACTGGCGGCTACGTGTTGCCGCCGGTGACGACTTGTCGCTTTTCGGCAGGACGGATTCGGAGGATCTGATCATCACCACGCTTTTGGGCCCGGCCAGCATGTCTCACCCGCAGGACTGCCCTGCAGACGAGTGGGTGGAGCCGTCCGAGGGTTTGCAAGGCACCGCGGTTTTCGACGCGACCGGGGACAAGGCCACGATGCCCTCGTGGGACGAGCTGGTGCGTCAGCACGCCGACCGGGTCTACCGGCTGGCCTACCGCCTCTCCGGCAATCAGCACGACGCGGAGGACCTCACCCAGGAGACCTTCATCCGGGTTTTCCGGTCGGTGCAGAACTATCAGCCGGGAACGTTCGAAGGCTGGCTGCACCGCATCACCACCAACCTCTTCCTCGACATGGTGCGCCGGCGCGCGCGCATCCGGATGGAGGCGTTGCCGGAGGACTACGAGCGGGTGCCCGCCGACGAGCCCAACCCCGAAGAGATCTACCACGATTCGCGGCTGGGCCCGGATTTGCAGGCGGCCCTGGATTCGCTGCCGCCGGAGTTCCGCGCCGCGGTCGTGCTGTGTGACATCGAGGGCCTGTCCTACGAGGAGATCGGCGCGACCCTGGGCGTGAAGCTCGGCACCGTGCGCAGCCGCATCCACCGCGGCCGCCAGGCCTTGCGCGACTACCTGGCCGCGCACCCCCAACCGGGCGCCGCGGCCCACGCCGAGTCGGCGTAGCCGACCGCCCGAATCGGCACACCCGGGTTCGCCGCTTGGGGATAAGCCAGCGGATTTGCGGTATTGACACGCGATATTGCGCACCGCCTCGCGCTACATTCGAGGGGTAGGCGCAACGAAAGGACCCGGTGATGCCCGATCGAGGACATCTCTTCCGGCGCGCGTTCTCCTGGCTCCCCGCACAGTTCGCCTCTCAGAGCGATGCGCCCGTCGGCGCGCCGCGCCAGTTCGGTTCCACCGAGCACCTTTCCGTGGAGGCCATCGCGGCGTTCGTCGACGGTGAGCTGCGCATGAACGCGCACCTGCGGGCGGCGCATCACTTGTCGCTGTGCCCGCAGTGCGCGGCGGAGGTCGACGACCAAAGCCGGGCCCGCGCCGCGCTGCGCGACTCACATCCCATCCGCATCCCCAGCACGCTGCTCGGCATGCTCGCCGAGATTCCCTACGATTCGCCCGACGACGCCACCACCCGGGCATCCGACCGATTCGCTGACCGCGACGCCCGTGAGCAGCGCAAGCGCCCCTAGCTCGGCGACTTCCCGCGCAACTGCCGATGGTTGACCCCGCCGAATTTGCGCACCCCGCCCCCGCGCTCATGGGCGACCCGCCACGAACCGTGGATACTAGGGTGAACACGACCACGCCGGTGTCGTGGATATCGCCCGGTGCAGGGCCTGTCTCGAGCGCTCAAGAAGAGGATCCAAAGGGATAACGTGACCTCCGATCAAGGCTTCGACCAGAAGCAGGACAGCGGCAAGAACAGCGGCAACCGCTTAGCCCCGCGCCCCGTCTCCCGTCCGCCGGTGGACCCCGCATCGCGTCAACTCTTCAGCCGCCCCGCCGGACTGCGCGGGTCCTTCCTGGCCGACCGCGTCCGCCCGCAGAAGTACCGGGACCAGGGCGAGTTCTCCCCGCACGACGAGCCGGCCGATCCGGTCCTCCAGGAGGCGTTCAGCCGGCCGGTCGGCAGCCCCGACTCGCTGCAGCGCCACCCCGTTGACGCCGGCGCGCTGGCCGCCGAGAAGGACGGTGCCGGCCCCGACGAGCTCGATGATCCGTGGCGGGACCCGTCGGCCGGGGCCGCGTTGGGCACCCCGGCGGTCGCCCCGTCGGGGCCGCGGGGACCGCAGGGCTACGGCGGCAAGCTGGGCGTGCGCGACGTGCTGTTCGGCGGCAAGGTGTCCTACCTCGCGCTGCTGGTGCTGTTGCTGATCGCGCTGGTGATCGGCGTGATCGGCGGGGTGATCGGGCGCAAGACGGCCGAGGTCGCCGAGGCGTTCACCACCTCGAAGGTGACGCTGTCGACCAACGGCAACGGGGAGGGCCCGGCCGGCCGGTTCGCCAAGGTGGCGGCCGCAACCGCGAACGCGGTGGTGACCATCGAGTCCAAGAGCGACCAGGAGGGCATGCAGGGCTCCGGCGTGGTGATCGACGGCCGCGGCTACATCATCACGAACAACCACGTGATCTCCGAGGCGGCGAACAACCCCAGCCAGTTCAAGACGACCGTGGTGTTCAACGACGGCAAGGAAGTGCCCGCCAACCTGGTCGGGCGCGACCCCAAGACCGACCTGGCGGTGCTCAAGGTCGACAACGTCGACAACCTGAGCGTGGCCCGGTTCGGCGACTCGGACAAGGTGCGCGTCGGCGACGAGGTGCTGGCGGCGGGCGCGCCGCTCGGGCTGCGCAGCACCGTGACCCACGGCATCATCAGCGCGCTGCACCGGCCCGTCCCGTTGTCGGGGGAGGGCTCGGACACCGACACCGTCATCGACGCCCTGCAGACCGACGCGTCGATCAACCACGGCAACTCCGGTGGCCCGCTGATCGACATGGACTCGCAGGTGATCGGGATCAACACCGCGGGTAAGTCGTTGTCCGACAGCGCAAGTGGGCTGGGCTTCGCGATCCCGATCAACGAGGCCAAGCAGGTGGCCCAGACGCTGATCAAGGACGGCAAGATCGTGCACCCGACGCTGGGCATCAGCACCCGCTCGGTGAGCAACGCGATCGCCTCCGGTGCGCAGGTCGCCAACGTGAAGGCCGGCAGCCCCGCGCAAAAGGGCGGGATCCTGGAGAACGACGTCATCGTCAAGGTCGGTAACCGCACCGTCGCCGACGCCGACGAGTTCGTCGTCGCCGTCCGGCAGCTGACCATCGGCCAGGACTCCCCGATCGAGGTGGTCCGCGACGGCCGGCACGTCACGCTGACCGTCAAGCCCGACCCCGACGGCAGCTAGATGTTCGGCAGCCTGAGCTGGGAGCACATCCTGGTCCTCGTCGTGGTGGGGCTGGTGGTCCTCGGCCCCGAGCGGCTCCCCGGCGCCATCCGCTGGACGTCGACCGCGCTGCGCCAGGCGCGCGACTACCTCAGCGGGGTGACCACCCAGCTGCGCGAAGACCTCGGGCCCGAGTTCGACGAGCTCCGCGCGCCGCTGAGCGAGCTGCAGCGGCTGCGCGGGATGACGCCGCGCGCCGCGCTGACCAAGCACCTGCTGGACGGCGACGATTCGTTCTTGACGGGGAACTTCGACCGGCCGGTCAACGGCACCGCGGCCGCGCCGGCGGAGCCGTCGCCACCGCCCGTGCAGGCTCCCGGGCCGGCGCCGTTCGACGCCGACGCGACCTAGCGGGTCGCCGCCATCGGACCTAGCGCCGCGTCGGATCCAGGCCCAGCGACACGCCCGCCAGGCCGCGCCGTCGCGATGACAGGTTGTCGGCCACGCTGCGCAGCTCCTTGCCCGCCGGGGAATCCGGGGCGCTGAGCACGATGGGGGTGCCGGAATCGCCGGCGGCCACCAGCGCGGGGTCCAACGGGATCTGGCCGAGCAGAGGCACCTCGGCGCCGACGGCGCGGGACAGGCGCTCGGCCACCTGCCGGCCGCCGCCCTCGCCGAACACCTGCATCGTCGAGCCGTCCGGCAGCGTGAGGCCCGCCATGTTCTCCACGACGCCGGCGATGCGCTGCCGGGTTTGCATCGCGATGCTGCCCGCCCGCTCGGCGACCTCGGCCGCGGCCAGCTGCGGCGTCGTCACCACCATGATCTCGGCGCTGGGGATCAGCTGGGCCACCGAGATGGCGATGTCCCCGGTGCCCGGCGGCAGGTCCAGCAGGAGGACGTCCAGATCGCCCCAGTAGACGTCGGCCAGGAACTGTTGCAGCGCCCGGTGCAGCATCGGCCCGCGCCACACCACCGGGGTGTTGCCCTCGGTGAACTGGGCGATCGAGATGACCTTCACCTCGTGGGCGATGGGGGGCAGGATCATCGACTCGACCTGGGTGGGCCGGTCCGTGGTGCCCATCATCCGGGGGATGGAATGGCCGTGGATGTCGGCGTCGAGCACGCCCACCGAGAGGCCGCGGGCCGCCATGGCCGCGGCCAGGTTGACCGTGACGGTGGACTTGCCCACACCGCCCTTTCCGGACGCGACCGCGTACACCCGCGTCAGCGAATTCGGTTGGGCGAAGGGGATGACGGGCTCGCGGGCATCGCCGCGCAACTGCTTGCGCAGTTCGGTGCGCTGCTCGTCGTTCATCACGTCCAGGGTGACCTTGACGGCGCCGGTGCCCGGCACGTCGGCGACCGCGTTGGTGACCCGCTCGGTGATCTCCGTCTTCTTCGGGCACGCGGCGGTGGTCAGGTAGATCCCGACGTGCACGCCGCCGTCGGGCTGGGTGTCAATGCTCTTGACCATCCCCAGTTCGGTGATCGGGCGCCGGAGTTCGGGGTCGATCACCTTCCCCAGGGCGGTGCGGATTGCTGCGCTCAAGTCGGCAGCGTCATGACCAGACATCACCGCCGAGTGTAGGCGTGCGCGATGGGGCCGTCTGGCGGCGGTCAGCCGCCCGCGACGGGTCCCGGCGGCTTCGGCGCCGCCGCGTTCGGCGGGCCGGCGGGTTTGGGTGCCGCAGCCGCGGGGGCCGGGGCCGCCTGGGGCGCGGGAGCCTGCGCGTCCGGCGGTGGCGGCGGGGCCATCGGCGGGGCCATTGGCGGGGGTGGTGCCATCGGCGGCGGTGCCATGGGCGGCGGCGCCCACGGCTGGGCCGGCTGCGGCGGATTCTGGGGACCGACACAGATCACCGTGCAGCCGGGCATACGCGTCGGGGCCTGCTGCGGCGTGGGGCTCATCCACGGGAACATCGACTGCTGACCGGGGCTCTGCGGCCCGGAGAGGTCGATCAGCGGCATGCGCGCCAGGGGGTCGTCCAACGGCAACCCGTTGACGTTCATCGGCAGGTTGGGGCCGAGTCCCTCGGCATGCTCGAGGTGCGCGTCGGCGAGCGGCGGCGGCGGGCCCGTCATCGGAGGCAGGTCGACCGGAACCACGCCGGTGGCGTACGCCGACGCCCAGCCCAGCACGTTCTGCGCGTACGCCATCGAGTTGTTGTAGCGCAGGATCGCGGCCATCACTTGCGACGGGTCGCGGAGGTTGAGGCCGCCGCTGCACAGGTAGCGCGCCGCGGCCAGGGTGGAGTCGAACAGGTTCTGTGGATCGGCGACGCCGTCGCCCTTGCCGTCGGAGGCGTACCGCGCCCAGGTGCCGGGCAAGAACTGCATCGGCCCCATCGCGCGGGCGTAGGTGGGCCGGTTGCCGGTGCTGCTCTGCAGGATGATCTCGTTGCCCGGCAGCGTGCCGTCCAACGCGGGGCCGTAGATCGGGACGACCGCCGTGCCGCGCGCGTCGACCGCCCCGCCGCCGGCATGACCCGACTCGATGCGGCCTATCCCGGCCAGCAGGTTCCAGCTGACGCCGCAGCCGGGGGCGGCCACGGCCATCTTCTGTTCGGCGCTGCGGTAGGCCGCCAGCGCGATGCTCGGAATGCCAAGCGCCCCAGGCGCATTCACGATCATCGGTTTCGGCGGAGCCGACAGGGCGGGCTCGGCGACGTGGAAGGCGGTCGGTGAACGGTCGGCGGACACGACCGCCGGGCCCGAGAGGTCGGGAACGGTGGGGGAAACCGCGGCCACCGGGGCCACTTTCGCGTGCACCTGCGGAAGCTTTTCGGGGAGCGAGGGTGCCGCCCCGCTCACCGCCCCGGCGAAGACCAACGGGGCGATCGTGGCGACGCCGAATGCGCGCGTGCGCGTCACCTGAAGTGCTCCTTGCCGCTCCGCTGCGGCGGCCGGGCGTGCACCCCGGCGTCCCCCAATGCGCACTCGACCGTCCTAGGTATGTGAGCTGGTCAACTGCTCTTCAGCCGTGAACTAGATCACCATACATAACTCTTGTGACCAGAGTGGCGCAATGGTCTGAACTGGTTCTCAGCCCGATTTCTTAGTGACGCGGTCCACGCCGGCGCCGCCCTGTACCCCCTCGGCGCCCCCGGATTCGGGGTCCAATCGGGCCAGCAGCGCGCGCAGATCCTCCAGCTCATGACGCAGATATTCGCGGGTCACGACCTCGCCGACGGCGAGCCGCACGGCCGCGAGCTCGCGGGCCAGAAACTCGGTGTCGGCCTTGGTCTGCGCCGCGCGATGACGATCCTGTTCGAGCGCGACCCGGTCCCGGTTCTCCTGACGATTCTGGGCGAGCAAAATCAGCGGCGCCGCGTAGGCGGCCTGCGTGGAGAAGGCGAGGTTGAGCAGGATGAAGGGATAGGGGTCGAAGCGGGCCGCGGCGGCGAAGAGGTTCACGGCGATCCAAACGATCACCACGATTGTCTGCACCAGCAGGTAGCGGCCGGTGCCGAAGAACCGCGCGATGGACTCGGTGATCTGGCCGACGGCCTCGGGGTCCAGGCGCGGCGAGTATCTGCGCGACGTCCGCGGGGTGGAAAGCAGCCGGCGGGGTGCCGGGGACTTGCTCACGCGGATCCTCCCAGTTCGTCGAGCCGGCCTGCGGCGTCGAGCGCCTGCATGTCCACCCGCCAGTCGTGCGGCAGCAGGTGATCGAGCAGGTCGTCCACCGTCACCGCGCCCAGCAGGTGGTTCTGATCATCGAGCACCGGTCCGCACACCAGGTTGTAGGCCGCCAGGTAGCGGGTCACCGCCGCCAGCGGGGTCTCCGGCGTCAGGGTGAGCAGGTCGGTGTCCACGATGCCGCCGACCAGTTCCGCCGGTGCCTCGCGGAGCAGCCGTTGCAGTTGCACACAACCCAGGTACCGGCCGGTGGGCGTGGCCGTGGGCGGGCGCACCACGAACACCATGGACGACAGGGCGGGGGTGAGGTCCGGGTCGCGGACGCGGGCCAGCGCCTCGGCGACCGACGTGTCGGGCGTCAGCACCACCGGATCCGAGGTCATCAGCCCGCCCGCCGTGTCCGGCGAGTGCGCCAGCAGTCGCCGGACCGGGGCCGAATCGTCCGGGTCCATCCGGGTCAGCAGCATCTCGGCGTCCGTCGGGTTCAGCACGCCGAGCAGGTCGGCGGCGTCGTCGGGATCCATCTCCTCGAGGACGTCGGCCGAGCGTTCCGTGCCCAGCTCGGAGAGCACGTCGGCCTGGTCCAGTTCGGGCAGTTCCTGCAGCACATCCGCCAGCCGGTCGTCGTCGAGCGCCTTGAGCACTTCGTAGCGGCGCTTGGGCGGCAGGCCGCGGATGGCGTCGGCCACGTCGACCGCCTTCCAGCCCTCGAACTGATCCAGCAGCTGCGCCACGCCCTGACCCGGCAGCGCCAGCGCCGACGGGCTCAGGCCTTGCACGTGGTACCAATCCACGACGTGCACAGGGCCGCGTCGCCCCAGCCGCCGCTGGCTGCGGACCGCGACCCGGCTCACCATCCAGTCGCGGGTGCGGGTTTGTTCGATCCCGAGGTCGGTGACGACGACGTCCAGGCCGGCCAGTTCCGGCAACGCGGGATCGTTGACCTTGACCTGCGTGTCGAGCACCTGGCCGATCGCCAGCACCTCACCCGGGCGCTGTTCGAAGCGGCGCAGGGAGACGCTTCCGGTGTTGAGGGTGACGGCCTCCGGCTCGATCGCGGCGACCCGAAGCATCGGGATGAAGATGCTGCGCCGCGTCGCCAGGTCGACGACCAATCCCAGGACGCGCGGTTGTTGACGCACGATGCTGATGCTGATCACGACATCGCGGACCCGGCCGAAGGATTCGCCGAGCGGACCCAGCACCAACATCCGCGAGAGCCGGGCGATGTAGACCCTGTTGACCGATGCCATGGGGAGAGCCTAGGCAGCCGCGCTCGGTACGGCAGATGCTGGGATGCGGCTAACGCGAGTGCATCGCGAACAGGAAGACGATCGTGGTGACCACCAGGGTCGCGACGCCGATCACGATGCCGGCCACCGCCAGGCCGTAGCCGTCCTGCTGGGTCCGCCGAATCTGGTTGATCGCGACCGCGCCCAGCACGATCGCCACAATCGAGCCGACGCAGCAGCAGAACACGCCGGTGAACGACGTGACGAGCGAGGCGATCGCGAGCTTGTTCGTGCCCGGTTTGACGCCGCTCGGGGTGCCATAGCCGCCCAGGTAGTCCGGGGCGGGGTAGTAGCCGCCCGGATACGGCGGCGGACCGTAGCCGCCCGGCGGCCCCCCGAATTGTGACGGGCCCGGCTGGTAGGGCGGCGCGCCGTAGCCCGGCGGCTGGTCATAGCCGGGCGGTGGCCCGTATCCGGCTGGGGGCGGCGGGTATTGGCCCGCGTAGCCGGGTTGGTACTCGATGGGGTAGCCCGGCGGCGGATACGCCGGGGGCGGGTAGTCCGGCGCCGGCGGTTCCCACGCGGCCCCCGGCTGGTCCGGGCCCCCGCTGCCGCCGGCGGACGACGGTTTGGCCTGGTCGTCGTGGGCGGGGTCGCCGAAGCTGTCGCCGGGCGCTGTCATGGTGTTCAACCTAGCCGATGCCCGGTTGGCCGATCGGCGGCGAACCGCCGCGCGTCGCACGGCCCTCGTCGGGGCGGTGACGGCTTTGTTTGTGCAGGTCGCTGGCTAGGCTAGGAGGTCCGAGATGTGGCATCGGCCGGGGCGGAGGAGAATGAGCAGCAATGACTAGTCCTTTCCAGCCCGGTCAAGTCCCCGGCTCCACGCCCACGGGCGCGACGGGCCGCCGCGCGCCCGGACTGCCGACGCCGCCCAAGGGTTGGCCGGTCGGGTCCTATCCCACCTACGCCGAGGCGCAGCGCGCCGTCGACTACCTCTCCGAGCAGGAGTTCCCGGTCCAGCAGGTGACCATCGTCGGCGTCGACCTGATGCAGGTGGAGCGGGTCACCGGCAGGCTGACCTGGGCCAAGGTGCTCGGTGGCGGCGTGCTGAGTGGGGCCTGGCTGGGTCTGTTCATCGGATTGGTACTCGGTTTCTTCAGCCCGAATCCCTGGGCCGCGCTGGCCACCGGCCTGGTGGCCGGGGTCTTCTTCGGGTTGATCACCTCCGCCGTCCCCTACGCGATGGCCCGCGGCACAAGGGATTTCAGCTCGACCATGCAGCTGGTGGCCGGCCGCTATGACGTGCTCTGCGATCCGCAGAACGCGGAGAGGGCACGGGACCTGTTGGCGCGCTTGGCGATTTGAGGCCGCGCGCGAGAGGTGTGACCCAGTGGTGAATCGTCGTGCGCGCCGGATGGGCGTCATCGGGCTGGCGGCGGTCACCATCACGGCGGCGGCGACGGCCTGCGGGTCCGCCGGCAACGGGGTGGTAATCAGTTTCTTCACGCCGTCCACCGATTCGACCGCATTCACCGCCGTCGCCCAGGAGTGCAGCAAGCAACTGGGGGGCCGGTTCGCCATCCAGCACGTGAGCCTGCCGCGGGGACCCGGCGAGCAGCGGGTGCAGCTGGCGCGGCGCCTGAGCGCACACGACCGCGGGCTGGACGTGATGGCGCTGGACGTGGTGTGGACCGCGGAGTTCGCCGAGGCCGGATGGGCGCTGCCACTCTCGGATGACCCCGCCGGCCTTGCCGACGCCGACGCCGCCGCTGACACCCTCCCGGGCCCGTTGGCGACGGCCCGCTGGAAGCACAAGCTGTATGGCGCTCCCGTCGCCACCAACACGCAATTGCTCTGGTATCGAACGGATTTGGTGAGTCAACCGCCGCAGGACTGGGACGCGATGGTGACCGAGGCCGGCCGGTTGCACGCCGAGGGCCGGCCGGCCTGGATCGCCGTGCAGGCGAACGAGGGCGAGGGCCTGGTGGTGTGGTTCAACACGCTGCTGGTCAGCGGTGGCGGTGCGGTGCTTTCCGAGGACGGCCGCCGGGTCACCTTGACCGACACACCCGCGCACCGGGCCGCGACAGTCAACGCGCTGCGCATCCTCAAGTCGGTCGCCACCGCCCCGGGGGCCGACCCGTCGATCACCCGGACCGACGAGGGCACGGCGCGCCTGGCGGTCGAACAGGGCAAGGCCGCACTGGAAGTCAACTGGCCGTACGTGCTGGCCTCCATGCTGGAGAACGCGGTGAAGGGCGGCGTCCCC
The DNA here is from genome assembly GCF_001667595.1 of Mycobacterium sp. E2989. NCBI lineage: Bacteria > Bacillati > Actinomycetota > Actinomycetes > Mycobacteriales > Mycobacteriaceae > Mycobacterium > Mycobacterium sp. E2989. The sequence continues at coordinate 31,305 of NZ_LZJX01000099.1, forward strand.
TTCCTGCCGCTGAACCGGGATCCGGCCCTGGCCGGCAGCATCAACGACGTCGGCACGTTCGTGCCCAGCGACGAGCAATACCGCATCGCCTACGACGCCAGCCGAAAGGTGTTCGGTTTCGCGCCGTATCCCGGTGTGGCGCCGGACCGGCCGGCCAAGGTGACGATCGGCGGACTGAACCTGGCCGTCGCCAGCACCACCCGCCACCGCGCGGAGGCGTTCGAAGCGGTGCGCTGCCTGCGCAGCGTGCAGAGCCAGAAGTACGTGTCGATGGAGGGTGGCCTGCCCGCCGTGCGGACATCGTTGTACTCCGACCCGCAATTCCAGGCCAAGTACCCCATGCACGCGGTCATCCGCCGGCAACTCACCGACGCCGCCGTGCGGCCGGCGACGCCGGTCTACCAGGCGTTGTCGCTGCGGCTGTCGGCGGCGCTGAGCCCCATCACCGATATCGACCCGGAGCGGACGGCCGACGAGCTCGCCACGCAGGCGCAGAAGGCCATCGACGGCAAGGGGCTGTTGCCGTGACCGCCACGGCCGTGCAGCCGCATGAGGCCGCCGTCGCCCCCGGCACCCGCAGCCGAAACCGGTTGTCGGGGCGGCGGCTTGCCTTCCTGCTCGTCGCGCCGGCGGCGACTCTCATGCTGGCGGTGACGGCCTACCCCATCGGCTACGCGGTGTGGCTGAGCCTCCAGCGCAACAATCTCGCCACCCCCGACGACACCGCGTTCGTCGGATTGACCAACTACCAAACGGTTTTGACCGACCGCTATTGGTGGACCGCGCTGGCCGTCACGCTGGGCATCGCGGCCGTCTCGGTGTCCGCCGAATTCGTGCTCGGCCTGGCGCTGGCGTTGGTGATGCACCGCACGCTGGTGGGCAAGGGCCTGGTGCGCACCGCGGTGCTGGTGCCGTACGGCATCGTCACGGTGGTCGCGTCGTACAGCTGGTATTACGCGTGGACGCCCGGAACCGGTTATCTGGCCAACCTTTTGCCGCACGGCAGCGCGCCGCTGACCCAGCAGATTCCGTCGCTGGGCATCGTGGTGCTCGCGGAGGTGTGGAAGACCACGCCGTTCATGTCGCTGCTGTTGCTGGCCGGCCTGGCGTTGGTGCCAGAGGACTTGCTCAAGGCCGCCCAGGTCGACGGGGCCGGGGCGTGGCGTCGGCTGGCGCGCATCACCCTGCCGATCATCAAGCCCGCAGTCGTGGTCGCGCTGCTGTTCCGCACGCTGGACGCGTTCCGCATCTTCGACAACATCTACGTGCTGACCGCCGGCGCCAACAACACCGACTCGGTGTCAATCCTGGGCTACAACAACCTGTTCAAGGGCTTCAACGTCGGGCTGGGGTCGGCGATCAGCGTGCTGATCTTCCTCTGCGTCGGGATCATCGCACTGGTCTACATCAAGGTGTTCGGCGCGGCGGCGCCCGGCGGTGACCTCGATGGCCGTTAACGGGGGAGGCGCCAGGCGCGCCGCGGTCTGGGCCGTCGTCGACACGGTGGTCGTCGTGTACGCACTCCTTCCGGTGGTGTGGATCCTCAGCCTCTCGCTCAAGCCGACGTCAACGGTCAAGGACGGCAAGCTCATTCCGTCGTCGGTGTCCTTCGAGAACTACCGCGGCATCTTCCGGGGTGACCTGTTCAGTTCGGCGCTGATCAACTCGATCGGGATCGGGCTGATCACGACCGCCATCGCGGTGGCGCTCGGTGCGATGGCGGCGTACGCGATTGCCCGGCTGAGCTTTCCGGGCAAGCGGGTGTTGATCGGCGCCACCCTGCTGGTTACCATGTTCCCCGCGATCTCGCTGGTCACCCCGTTGTTCAACATCGAACGCTTCGTCGGCCTGTTCGACACCTGGCCGGGCCTGATCTTGCCCTACATCACGTTCGCGCTGCCGCTTGCCATCTACACGCTGTCGGCGTTCTTCCGGGAGATTCCGTGGGACCTGGAGAAGGCGGCCAAGATGGACGGCGCCACACCGGCCCAGGCCTTCCGCAAGGTGATCGTCCCGCTGGCGGCGCCCGGGGTGGTGACCGCGGCGATCCTGGTGTTCATCTTCGCCTGGAACGACCTGCTGCTGGCGCTGTCGCTGACGGCCACCAAGGCGGCGATCACTGCGCCCGTGGCGATCGCGAACTTCGGTGGCAGTTCGCAATTCGAGGATCCCACCGGGTCGATCGCGGCCGGCGCCATCGTGATCACGGTCCCGATCATCGGTTTTGTTCTAATCTTCCAACGACGAATCATCGCCGGGTTGACCTCTGGCGCGGTGAAGGGATAGCTGCGATGGCCGAGATTGTGCTGGACCACGTCAGCAAGAGCTACCCGGACGGCGCCGTGGCAGTGAAGGATCTCAGCATCACCATCGCCGACGGCGAGTTCCTCATCCTGGTCGGGCCGTCGGGCTGCGGCAAGACCACGACGCTGAACATGATTGCCGGCCTTGAGGACATCTCGTCGGGGGAGCTGCGTATCGGCGGCGAGCGGGTCAACGAGAAGGCGCCCAAGGACCGCGACATCGCGATGGTCTTCCAGTCGTACGCGCTTTACCCGCACATGACCGTGCGGCAGAACATCGCGTTCCCGCTGACTCTGGCGAAGATGAAAAAGGCGGAGATCGCACGCAAGGTGGAGGAAACCGCCAAAACCCTTGACCTGACCGAACTCCTGGACCGCAAGCCGTCCCAATTGTCCGGTGGGCAGCGACAGCGGGTGGCGATGGGCCGGGCGATCGTGCGCCACCCCAAGGCCTTCCTGATGGACGAGCCGCTGTCCAACCTGGACGCCAAGCTGCGCGTCCAGATGCGTGGCGAGATCGCCCGGCTGCAAAAGCGCCTCGGCACCACGACGGTCTACGTCACCCACGACCAGACCGAGGCCATGACGCTGGGCGACCGGGTGGTGGTCATGCACGGTGGCGTCGCGCAGCAGATCGGCGCGCCGGACGAGCTTTACGAGCACCCGGCCAACCTGTTCGTCGCGGGCTTCATCGGCTCGCCGGCCATGAATTTCTTCCCGGCCACGTTGACGCCCGTCGGGCTGACGCTGCCCTTCGGGGAGGTGATGCTGGCCCCGGAAGTTCAGGCGGCCGTCGCGAGGCACCCGGCCCCGGAGGACGTCATCGTCGGGGTGCGGCCCGAACATCTCCAGGACGCCGCACTGATCGACGGCTACCAGCGCATCAGGGCGCTCGTGTTCGAGGTGAAGGTCGACTTGGTCGAGTCGCTGGGCGCCGACAAGTACGTCTACTTCTCCACCTCCGGTTGGGCCGCGCGATCCGCTCAGCTCGACGAGCTGGCCGCCGAGGCCGACGCGCACCAAAACCAGTTCGTAGCAAGGGTTTCCGCGGAATCCAAAGCGGCGATGGGGCAGTCGATCGAGTTGGCATTCGACACCACGAAGCTGGCCGTCTTCGACGCGCGCTCCGGCGTGAACCTGACCAACGCCGGGGAGCCGTGAGCCCCGTCCTGGATCGGGTGCGCGCCCACCTGCACCGCCACTTCGCCGACGCGGAGCCCGATTCGGCGAGCGTGACGTTCCTGGGCACCGAACCGATCGAGGTGTTGCGCTTCCGCGGCAGCGACGGGGTGGTGCGTTACGTGTCGCTGGGCTGTTCGCGCTATCCGATGACCGACCCGACGCAGATCGTCGATGACCAGACGCGCGGCCCGCGCGCCGAAGTCGTCCTCAGCCTGCGCGATCCGGGACCGGTCACCGGCGTCGCCCGCAGCCTCGCGGTCCTGGCCGCGACCCCGGCGGTCGAGGGCCTGGTGTTGACCGCCGACGCGTTGGTCGATCTCGGCTCACCGCTGTGGGCGGGGTCCGCGGGGCCGGTGCCGTTCACCGCGGTGTTGTTGGGGCCCAGCGACATCGACGACCTGCCGCTGGAACCGCCCCGCGATCCGGTGCAATTCCTCTCGGCGACCCCGATCACCGCGACGGAAGCGGCCTGGGTGCGGTTGAAGGGCGCCGAGGCCATGCGCCAGGCGTGGCAGAACGACGGGGTGGACGTGTTGAACCCGAATCGCCCCGCCGCACAACCGCGTTGAGCTCTTCCGCGAGCAGACGCAGACTCGCATGAAACATCACGAAAGCGTGCGATTTCGCGTCTGCTCGCGAGAGAAAGCCTAGAGCCAGTTGTTGCGCCGGAATTGGAAGTACAGGGCCAGGCAGGCCAGCGTCATCGCGGCCATGATCCCCGGGTAACCCCAGGTCCAGTTCAACTCGGGCATGAAATGGAAGTTCATCCCGTAGATGGCGGCGACCATGGTGGGCACCGCCAAAATACCGGCCCAGGCGGCCATCTTGCGCATGTCGTTGTTCTGCTGCATCCCGACGCGGGCCAGCGCCGCCTGGATCAGCGAGTTGAGCATGTCGTCGTAGCTGGTGATCTGGTCCGCGGCCTGGGATTGGTGGTCGGAGACGTCGCGCAGGTAGCGCCGCACCTCCTTGGAGATGAGGTCCTTGTTCTCCACCTGAATCCGATGGAACGCCACGGACAGCGGGCTGACGCACCGGCGCAGCTCGACGACCTCACGCTTGAGCAGATAGATCGGCTCGACGTCGATCTTGCTGCCCGGCGCGAACGCCACCTCCTCGATGCTGTCGATGTCGGACTCGATCAGGCTGCTCACCTCGAGGTAGTGGTCCACCACGTCGTCGGCGATCGCGTGCATCACCGCGAACGGGCCCAGCCGCAGCTGCTCGGGATCGGCGTCCATCCGCTTGCGCACCTCGGACAGGCCGCCGTGCTCGCCGTGGCGCACGGTGATCACGAAGTCCTTCCCGACGAAGACCATGATCTCGCCGGTCTCCACGATCTGGCGGGCCTTGACCACCGATTCGTGCGGGACATAGGTGACCGTCTTGAGGACAAAGAACACCGTCTCGTCGTAGCGCTCCAGCTTGGGGCGCTGGTGTGCGCACACGGCGTCTTCCACCGCCAGCGGGTGCATCCCGAAAAGGTCCGCGACTTCCTGCATCTCAGCTTGGTCGGGTTCGCGCAACCCGACCCACACGAACGCGTCCTGGCCGAGCGCCTCCATCTCGCGCACCTTGTCGCGGGCCTCGGCGTAGCTGAACTTGCCGGGCAGCCGGTGGCCGTCGGCGTAGACGGCGCAGTCGACCAACGTCTCGTGCGTCGCCTGGGGCTGGGGGTCCGGCTGCGGCGGGTGCGGCTCGTGCGCGAGGGGCCGAAGCGCTTCAGGCAATGCGTCAAAGCCCTGGAACACATCCACCTCCGATCGCAGCGCAGGTCTGGACGAGCGGTGCTCCATGCTACGCGTCCCGTCTTCCCGAAGCGTGACGATCCGGCCGGAGGTTGGCGGCCGAGAAGGGTGCGCTAGTTTCGTGCCGAGACCCGAATCTGCATGACTATCTCCACAAGGAGTATTTCGACGTGAGCGCAAGTCCTCTCAAGGTCGCCGTCACCGGCGCCGCCGGCCAGATCGGCTACAGCCTGTTGTTCCGCCTGGCGAGCGGTTCGCTGCTCGGGCCCGATCGCCCGATCGAGCTGCGCCTGCTCGAGATCGAGCCGGCGCTCAAGGCGCTCGAGGGCGTCGTGATGGAGCTCGACGACTGCGCGTTCCCGCTGCTGGCCGGGGTCGAGATCGGCGCGGACGCCAACAAGATCTTCGACGGCGTCAACCTCGCCCTGCTGGTCGGCGCCCGGCCGCGCGGCCCGGGCATGGAGCGCAGCGACCTGCTGGAGGCCAACGGCGCGATCTTCACCGCGCAAGGCAAGGCGCTGAACTCCGTCGCCGCCGACGACGTCCGCATCGGCGTGACCGGCAACCCGGCCAACACCAACGCGCTGATCGCGCTGAGCAACGCACCGGACATCCCCAAGGAGCGGTTCTCGGCGCTGACCCGCCTGGACCACAACCGCGCCATCTCGCAGCTGGCCCGCAAGACCGGCGCGCAGGTCACCGACATCAAGAAGATGACGATCTGGGGCAACCACTCCGCCACCCAGTACCCCGACATCTTCCACGCCGAGGTCGGCGGGAAGAACGCGGCCGAGGTCGTGAACGACCAGGACTGGATCGAGAACGACTTCATCCCGACCGTGGCCAAGCGCGGCGCGGCGATCATCGACGCGCGCGGCGCCTCCTCGGCCGCCTCGGCGGCATCGGCCACCGTGGACGCCGCCCGCTCCTGGTTGCTGGGCAGCCCGCAGGGTGACTGGGTGTCGATGGCGGTCTACTCCGACGGCTCCTATGGCGTGCCGGAGGGAATCGTGTCGTCGTTCCCGGTGACCACCAAGGACGGCGACTGGTCGATCGTGCAGGGGCTGGACATCGACGACTTCTCCCGCGGCCGCATCGACAAGACCACCGCGGAGCTGGTCGACGAGCGCAAAGCGGTGACCGAGCTGGGTCTCATCTGACCCATTAGGTCTACTAACCGGTAGTCAGTACCCTGAAGCGCGTGTCCGAGTTGATTGAATCGATACAGACGCGCGCCGAAGCCGGCGCGATCACCGAGACGGAGATCTTCGAGGCACACGTAGGCGGCAAGCTTTCGGTAGGCCCGACGGCCCCCCTGGACACCCAGCGCGCGCTGTCGATCGCCTACACGCCCGGCGTGGCGCAGGTCAGTCGCGCGATCGCCGCCGACCCCAGCCACGCCGCCCGGTACACGTGGGCGAACCGGTTGGTCGCCGTCGTCAGTGACGGCAGCGCCGTGCTGGGCCTCGGCGACATCGGGCCGGCCGCGTCGCTGCCGGTGATGGAGGGCAAGTGCGCCCTGTTTCAGGCGTACGGCGGCCTGAACGCGATCCCGATCGTGCTGGACACCAAGGACCCCGACGAGATCGTCGAAACCCTGGTGCGGTTGCGCCCGACCTTCGGCGCCGTCAACCTCGAGGACATCTCCGCGCCGCGTTGTTTCGACATCGAGCGTCGAGTGATCGAGGCGCTGGACTGCCCGGTGATGCACGACGACCAGCACGGCACGGCGATCGTCGCGTTGGCCGCGCTGATGGGCGCCACCAAGCTGCTCGGCCGCGACATGACGTCGCTGCGGGTGGCGGTCTCGGGCGCCGGTGCCGCGGGCGTCGCGTGCACGAATCTCCTTCTGGCCATGGGGGTTTCGGACATCACCGTGGTCGACTCGCGCGGCATCCTGCACCCCGGGCGCGCCGACATGAACAGCGTGAAGAGCGTGCTGGCGCAGCGCACGAACCCCGACGGCCTCACCGGCAGCATGGCGGAAGCGCTGCGCGGCGCCGACCTGTTCCTCGGGGTGTCGGGCGGCGTGGTGCCCGAGGAGATGATCGCCACCATGGCGCCCGACGCGATCGTGTTCGCGTTGTCCAACCCCGACCCGGAAATCCACCCGCAGGTCGCCGCCAAGTACGCCGCGGTGGTGGCCACCGGGCGCAGCGACTTCTGCAACCAGATCAACAACGTGCTGGCCTTCCCCGGCGTCTTCCGCGGGGCGCTGGACGCGGGGGCGCGCCGGATCACCGAGAAGATGATGGTGGCCGCGGCCGAGGCGATCTTCTCGGTGGTCAGCGACGACCTGGCCCCCGACCGGATCGTCCCCAGCCCGCTGGACCTGCGCGTCGGGCACGCGGTCGCCACGGCGGTGGCCCTGGCCGCCGACCCCGCAGACATCGCGGGGTGAGAACCGGCTGGCTGGCGGCGCCGCTCCTCGCCACCGTGCTCGCGGTGGCCGGCTGCGGGGCCGACGGCGGTGATCATGGCCCCCGCCCGGAATTGGTGGTCGGTTCGGCGACGGACCCCGAGTCCACGCTGCTGGCCGGCGTCTACGTCGCCGCGCTGCGGTCCTATGGTTTCGCGGCGCGCGCCGAGAGCGCTGACGATCCGATGGCGCGGCTGGACTCGGGTGCGTTCACGGTCGTGCCGGCCCTGACCGGCCGCACGCTGCAGAGCCTGCAGCCCGGCGCGACGGCCATGTCCGACGCCGAGGTCTACCGCGCGATGGTGGCCGCGCTGCCCGAGGGCGTCGCCGCGGGCGACTACACGACGGCCGCCGAGGACAAGCCCGTGCTGTTGGTGACCGGCGCCACCGCCAAGGCGTGGGGCGGCAGCGACGTCAGCGCGGACTTGAGCACGCTGCCGAAGCACTGCGGCGGCCTGAGTCTCGGCACCGTCAGCGGGCGCCGCGCCCCGTCGGCCGTGGGCAGCTGCCGGCTGCCCGACGCGCGCGAATTCCCGGACGACACAACGATGTTCGCCGCGGTGCGGGTCGGCCAGCTGACCGCGGGGTGGACGACAACCGCCGACCCGGGCCTGCCCACCGACCTGGTCACGCTCGTCGACGGCAAGCCCGCGTTGATACGCGCCGAGAACGTGGTGCCGCTGTATCGCCGCAACGCCCTGGCCGATCGGCAACTGCTGGCCATCAACGAAGTGGCCGGCGTGCTGGACACCGCGGCCCTGGTCGACATGCGCCGCCAAGTGGCCGGTGGGGCCGATCCGCAGGCGGTGGCCGGCGGCTGGCTGGCCGAACACCCGCTGGGGCGTTGAATCAGCGCTTGGGCAGCAGCCGCGCGACGGCGTGCTTCACCCGGCCCATGACCGGCCCGCTCACCAGCCGCTCGGGCCTCGAACCCGTCAACCGCGTCACCAGGTCCATGGCCTTGACGTCCGGCCCGACCAACACCCGGGCCTTGTTCTTGAGCACCCCGGCCAGGATGAGCTGAGCCGCTCGCGTCGGTGTGGTCTTGGCCTGCTGTTCCTCGAACATCGCCGCGAAGGTGTCTTGGTCGAGCCCCTCGGCGAAGATGGCGTTGCGGGCGAACCCCGTCCGCACGCCGCCGGGGTGCACCGTCGTCACCCGCACCGGGTGGCCGGCCGCCACCATTTCCAGTCGCAGCGCCTCGGTGAAGCCGCGGACGGCGAATTTTGCCGAGACATAGGCGGCCTGCCCGGGCGCCGCGAACAGCCCGAGCGCGCTCGAGATGTTGATGACGTGGCCGTCGCCGGATGCGATCAGGTGGGGCAGAAACGCTTTGGTGCCGTTGACGACGCCCCAGTAGTCGACGTCCATCACCCGTTCGATGTCCTTGAATCGGGTGTCTTCGATGGACCCGACGAACGTGATTCCGGCGTTGTTGTAGACCTGATTGACCTGGCCGAAGTGCTCTTTGACCGCGTCCGCATACGCGAGGAACTCCTCGCGTTCGGTCACGTCGAGCCGGTCGGCTTTGACCGGCACGCCGAGGGCATGCAATTGCTCCTCGGTCTCTGCCAATCCTTCGATGTCGACGTCGCTGATTGCCAGCTTCGCCCCGGCTCGGCCCAGCTCCAGCGCCAAGGCCTGACCTATCCCCGATCCCCCGCCCGTGACGACGGCAACTTTGCCGGCGAACCCTTCCATATGGACTCCTAGTGGCGGCGTGCTGGGTCAGGCTATCCGGTGACCACCGGCCGCGCCACGGCGGGTCTCACTGCTTGGGCATCAACCGGCCCATGACGGGGCCGAACAGCTGCTGATAGTAGGGGCCGGCCACCCGCACCATCACGTCCAGGAGCTTGGCGTCCGTGCCGACCAGCACCCGGGCCTTCTTCTTGCGGACCGCGTCCAAAATGACCTCGGCGGCGCGTTTCGGGCTGGTCCTGGCGAGCCGCTTGTCGAACAGCTTGGCCAGTTGTTCGGGGTCGAGTCCCTCGGCGGCGGTGGCGTTGCGGGCGATCGCGGTCTTGATGCCGCCGGGGTGCACGGTGGTCACCGCCACCGGGTGGCCGGCCGCCACCATCTCCTGTCGCAGCGCCTCGGTGAATCCCCGGACCGCGAACTTGGCCGCGTTGTACGCCGCCTGGCCGGGCACCGAGAAGAGCCCGAACACGCTGGAGACGTTGATGACGTGACCGTCGCCGGAGGCGATCAGGTGCGGCAGGAACGCCTTGGTGCCGTTGACGACGCCCCAGAAGTCGACGTCCATCACTCGCTCGATGTCCTTGAACTGGCTGATTTCGACATCGCCGGTGTAGGCGATGCCGGCGTTGTTGTAGACCTGGTTCACCTTGCCGAAGTGTTCCTTGACCTCGTCGGCGTAGGCCAAGAACGCCTCGCGCTCCGTCACGTCGAGCCGGTCCGCCTTGACCTCGGCCCCCATCGCCTTCAACTGCGCCTCGGTCTCCGCAAGGCCCTCGACGTCGACGTCGCTGATCGCGACCTTGGCGCCCGAGCGGGCCAGCTCCACGGCCAGCGCCTGCCCGATACCCGAACCCGCACCCGTCACCACGGCGACCTTGCCGGCGAACCCTTGCATGCGCACCCTTCCTTATGTTTGGTTGCGTCGAGGCTAGCCGGTACCGACGGTCCGGGGTACGGGCGGGTGGTTCGCGTACGCGATCAGCGGAACGCGGTGTCGAGGATCTCCTGCTGCTCGACGGCATGCACCTTCGACGACCCCGACGACGGGGCCGACATGGCCCGCCGCGAGATGCGCTTGAGCCCGGTCAGCTTGTCGGGCAGCAGCTCCGGCAGCTCCAGGCCGAACCGCGGCCACGCGCCCTGGTTGGCCGGCTCCTCCTGCACCCAGAAGAACTCCGTGGCGCCGGGGTAGCGGTCCAGCGTCTCGTTGAGCCGGCGCTTGGGCAGCGGGGCGAGCTGCTCGATGCGCACGATCGCGATGTCGTCGCGGTTGTCCTTGGCCTTGCGCGCCACCAGCTCGTAGTAGATCTTGCCGCTGGTCAGCAGGATGCGGGTGACCTTGCTGCGGTCGCCGACGCCGTCCTCGTACGTGGGCTCCTCGAGAACCGAGCGGAACTTGATCTCGGTGAAGTCCCTGATGTCGCTGACGGCGGCCTTGTTGCGCAGCATCGACTTCGGCGTGAACACGATCAGCGGCCGCTGAACACCGTCGAGGGCGTGCCGGCGCAGCAGGTGGAAATAGTTCGACGGCGTCGACGGCATCGCGATCGTCATCGAACCCTCCGCCCACAGCTGCAGGAAGCGTTCGATGCGGCCGGAGGTGTGGTCGGGGCCCTGCCCTTCGTGGCCGTGCGGCAGCAACAGCACCACGTTGGACAGCTGGCCCCACTTGGCCTCACCGGAGCTGATGAACTCGTCGATGATCGACTGCGCGCCGTTGACGAAGTCGCCGAACTGCGCCTCCCACAGCACCAGGGCGTCCGGATTGCCCACGGTGTAGCCGTATTCGAAGCCGACGGCCGCGTACTCCGACAGCGGTGAGTCGTAGACCAGGAACTTGCCGCCGGTGGGGGTCCCGTCGGCGTTCGTCGCCAGCAGCTGCAGCGGCGTGAACTCCTCGCCGGTGTGGCGGTCGATGATCACCGAATGCCGCTGGGAGAACGTGCCGCGGCGGGTGTCCTGGCCCGACAACCGAACCAGCTTGCCTTCGGCCACCAGCGAACCCAGCGCCAGCAGTTCGCCGAAGGCCCAGTCGATCTTGCCCTCGTAGGCCATCTCGCGGCGCTTTTCCAGCACCGGCTGCACCCGCGGGTGCGCGCTGAAGCCCTCCGGCAGGGCCAGGAACGCGTCACCGATGCGGGACAGCAGCGCCTTGTCCACCGCGGTGGCCAGGCCCGCCGGAAGCATCTGGTCGGCCTCCACGGATTCGCTGGGCTGTACGCCGTGCTTCTCCAGGTCGCGCACCTCGTTGAAGACCCGCTCCAGCTGGCCCTGGTAGTCGCGCAGCGCGTCCTCGGCCTCCTTCAGCGAGATGTCGCCGCGGCCGATCAGGGCTTCGGTGTAGCTCTTGCGGGCGCCGCGCTTGGTGTCGACGACGTCGTACATGTAGGGGTTGGTCATCGACGGGTCGTCGCCCTCGTTGTGCCCGCGCCGGCGGTAGCACAGCATGTCGATGACGACGTCCTTCTTGAACCGCTGCCGGAAGTCCACGGCCAAGCGCGCCACCCAGTCGCACGCCTCCGGGTCGTCGCCGTTGACGTGGAAGATCGGTGCGCCAATCATTTTCGCGACGTCCGTGCAGTACTCGCTGGACCGCGAGAACTCCGGCGCGGTGGTGAAGCCGATCTGGTTGTTCACGATGATGTGGATGGTGCCGCCGACGCGGTAGCCGGGCAGGTTCGCCAGGTTCAGCGTCTCGGCGACGACCCCCTGGCCGGCGAAGGCGGCGTCGCCGTGCAGCATCATCGGCATCACCGAGAAGCTCTTTCCGTCGGTGTCGTCCGCCCCCCTGTCGAGCAGGTCCTGCTTGGCCCGGACCAGCCCCTCCAGCACCGGGTCGACGGCTTCCAGGTGCGACGGATTGGCGGTCAGCGACACCGCAATGTCGTTGTCGCCGAACATCTGTAGGTACACACCGGTGGCGCCCAGGTGGTACTTGACGTCACCGGAGCCGTGGGCCTGCGATGGGTTGAGGTTGCCCTCGAACTCGGAAAAGATCTGCGAGTACGGTTTGCCGACGATGTTGGCCAGCACGTTGAGCCGGCCGCGGTGCGGCATCCCGATGACCACCTCGTCCAGGCCGTGCTCGGCGCACTGGTCGATCGCGGCATCCATCAGCGGGATGGTGCTTTCCGCGCCCTCCAGCGAGAACCGCTTCTGCCCAACGTATTTGGTTTGCAGGAACGTCTCGAAGGCCTCCGCGGCGTTGAGCTTGCTCAGGATGTATTTCTGTTGCGCCACGGTCGGTTTGACGTGCTTGGTCTCGACGCGCTCCTCCAGCCATGCCGTCTGCTCTGGGTCGAGGATGTGGGTGTATTCCACGCCGATGTGGCGGCAGTAGGCGTCGCGCAGCAGGCCCAGCACGTCGCGCAGCTTCTTGTATTCGCAACCGGCGAAGCCGTTGACCTTGAACACCCGGTCGAGGTCCCACAGCGTCAGGTCGTGGTTGAGGATTTCCAGGTCGGGGTGGCTGCGGAACCGGCTGCCGTCCAACCGCAGCGGGTCGATGTCGGCCATCAGGTGGCCGCGGTTGCGGTAGGCCGCGATCAGCTCCATCACCCGGGCGTTCTTGTCGACGATCGAGTCCGGGTTGTCGGTGCTCCAGCGCACCGGCAGGTAGGGGTTGCCCAGTTCGCGGAAGATCTCGTCCCAGAAGTCGTCCGAGAGCAGCATCTCGTGGATGGTGCGCAGGAAGTCGCCGGACTCCGCGCCCTGGATGATGCGGTGGTCGTAGGTCGAGGTCAGCGTGATCAGCTTGCCGATGCCCAGCTCGGCGATGCGCTCCTCGCTGGCGCCCTGGAATTCGGCGGGGTATTCCATGGCGCCGACGCCGATGATGGCGCCCTGGCCGCTCATCAGCCGCGGCACCGAGTGCACGGTTCCGATGGTGCCGGGGTTGGTCAGCGAAATCGTCACGCCCGCAAAGTCTTCGGCGGTCAGCTTGCCGTCGCGGGCACGCCGCACGATGTCCTCGTAGGCGGAGACGAATTCCGCGAAGCGCATGGTCTCGCACTTCTTGATGCCGGCCACCACCAGCGAGCGTTTGCCGTCCTTGCCCTGCAGGTCGATCGCCAGCCCGAGGTTGGTGTGTGCCGGCGTGACCGCGGTGGGCTTGCCGTCGATCTCGGCGTAGTGCCGGTTCATGTTGGGGAACTGCTTGATGGCCTGCACCAGCGCGTAGCCCAGCAGGTGGGTGAAGGAAATCTTGCCGCCGCGGGTGCGCTTGAGCTGATTGTTGATGACGATCCGGTTGTCGATCAGCAGCTTGGCCGGAACGGCGCGGACGCTGGTGGCGGTCGGCACGTCCAGCGAGGCGGACATGTTCTTGACGACGGCGGCCGCGGCGCCGCGCAGCGTCTGCAGCTCGTCGCCTTCGGCGGGCGGGGGAGTCGGGGCTTTCGGTCTGGCCGGCGCCGCGGCGGAGGCGCCGTTGCCGTCGCCGCCCGCCGGCGGGGCGGGCGCAGCGGTCTGGGTGGCCGGCTGGGCGGGCTTTGCGGGCGGCGGGCTCGCGGCGGCCTGGCCGTCCCCGGCGCTGGGCGCGGGTTCGCCCGTCGACTCGGGGTTGTAGTCAACCAGGAACTCATGCCAGCTCGGATCGACCGACGAGGGGTCATCGCGGAACTTGCGGTACATCTCCTCGACCAGCCATTCGTTTTGCCCGAATGGTGAACTAATGTTGCTCACGACCGCCGTTCGCCTCAATTCCTCTGTCCTGCAAGCGCTTTCGCAGCTGCTGCGTGGCGCCTGTGCGTTTTCCGACCCGGATTGTGGAGCATGTCACACCGCTGGCGATGCTCAACGTTTCCGCCCTATAAAGGCTAACCTTTCGCCGGCGATTCGCCAGGGAGACGGGGGTAGCACCCGATCGCCGTTCGCTAGCCGGCTTCGTGGAACGGCGGCACCAGGTGCAGCGCCCGCGGCCAGCGCACCGGTGGGGCGCCGAAGGCCCGGTTGGCGTTGCGGACGATCTTCCTGCCCGCGAAGTAGTTGCCGACACCGCCGACCACGATGCCGATGCCCACCGGCAGCAGTTTGCCGAACATCAGGGCGCCGCGGCGCAGCGTGTACCGCTTGACCCACGACTTGAGCAGCCGCGAGTTCAGCCGCGACATCGACGACAGCGGGACCGCGGCCACGCTCTCGGAGATCCAGCCGCCGTTGGTGCGGGCCGGGCCGAACAGCTGGGTGACCGCCTCCTTGCTGTTGTCGCCGACCAGCACCGCCAGCACCAGGGCGCGGCGCCGTTCGCGGTGGTCGGCGGGGATGTCGTGGACCACCGCGACGGCCAACACGAAGAACGCCGTGGCTTCCAGGAACGTCACCGTCTCCGCCGCGGCCGCCGACAGCGCGCTCAACGTGCCGATGCCGGGGATGGTCGCCGCGGCGCCCACCGCCATGCCGCTGGCCGTCACCATGCCCACGTAGCGCTTCTGCAGCTTGGCGAGGATGTCGGCCGGGCCGCTGTTCGGGTGCGCGTTGCGCAGCCGGGTGACATAGGCCTCGGCCGCCGGGCCCTGGATCCGCGAGCTTCGCTCGATGACCTGGGCCAATGCCCGCGAGGACATCTTGGGCCGGCCGTTGGTGGGCGCAGGCGCCTGATCCGCGTGCGACATGCTAAAAATCCGGTTCGAAGACCGCTTCCGTCGGGCCCGCATCTTGCCTCTCCTGCAAATGGCGTCCTACCAGGCTAACGTGCCCGCCGCGCAACGCCGACCGAACATCAAACCTTCCCCGGTGCGCCCCGGATGGAATCCGTGGCTGCCCCGAAGTGCCCCAGCGGCAATAATGCAGGCTGGATGTCTGTGGCGGCCCGGGCCGGTCGAAGCGGGCATCGTCGGGAGCTGAAACGAGGTGGGTAGATGACCACGGCGACGCCTTCGTCGCCCGGGGGGACCGGGCGCGCGGCGCCCAACCCAGCCCACCTCACCAAGCGCTGGAACTTCCTCACCCAGAATTCGCCGCACTCCCAGCGGCCCTGGAACGCGCTTTGGGCGATGATGATCGGCTTCTTCATGATCATGGTCGACTCGACCATCGTCGCCGTCGCAAACCCGACGATCATGACCAAGTTGCACATCGGCTACGACACGGTGATCTGGGTGACCAGCGCCTACCTGCTGGGTTATGCGGTCGTGCTGCTGGTGGCCGGGCGGCTCGGCGACCGATTCGGCACCAAGAACATGTACCTGATCGGCCTGGTGGTGTTCACCGTCGCCTCGGTGTGGTGCGGGCTGTCGGGCAGCGCCGCCATGCTGATCGCCGCCCGGGTCGTGCAGGGCGTGGGCGCGGGGGTGCTCACGCCGCAGACCCTGTCGACGATCACCCGGATCTTCCCGCCGGAGCGGCGCGGCGTGGCGGTGAGCCTGTGGGGCGCCACCGCCGGCGTCGCCAGCCTGGTCGGCCCGCTGGCCGGCGGCGTGCTGGTCGACGGGCTGGGCTGGCAGTGGATCTTCTTCGTCAACGTCCCCATCGGCGTGCTGGGGCTCGCGCTGGCCTACTGGCTGGTCCCGGTGCTGCCCACCCAGTCGCACCGGTTCGACCTGGCGGGGGTGGCGCTGTCGGGTGCGGGGATGTTCCTCATCGTGTTCGGGCTGCAGCAGGGCCAGGCCGCGCATTGGCAACCCTGGATCTGGGCGATGATCGTCGCCGGCATCGGGTTCATGACGGTGTTCGTGTTCTGGCAGTCGATGAACACCGACGAGCCGCTGATTCCCCTGGCGATCTTTCGTGACCGCGACTTCGGGCTGTGCAACGTCGGGGTGGCGATCATCTCCTTCGCCGCGACGGCGATGATGCTGCCGCTGACGTTCTACGCGCAGGCCGTGTGCGGGCTGTCGCCGACCCGCTCGGCCTTGCTGATCGCGCCGATGGCGATCGCCAACGGCGTGTTCGCGCCGTTCGTCGGCAGGATGGTCGACAAATATCATCCGCGGCCGGTCCTGGGCTTCGGCTTCTCGGTGCTGGCGATCGCCCTGACCTGGCTGGCCTTCGAGATGTCGCCGGCCACGCCGATCTGGCGGCTGGTGCTGCCGTTCTTCGCGACGGGCGTCGGCATGGCGTTCGTGTGGTCGCCGCTGACCGCCACCGCCACCCGGAATCTGCCGCCGCGCCTGGCCGGCGCGGGATCGGCCGTCTACAACTCCGTTCGCCAGCTCGGCGCGGTGCTCGGCAGCGCGGGCATGGCCGCGTTCATGACGTCGCGCATCGGTGCCGAGATGCCGGCGCAGCCGGTATCCGGGGGCGAGGAGACGCCCAGCCTGCAGCTGCCCGAGTTCCTGCGCGACCCGTTCGCGTCCGCCATGTCGCAATCGGTGCTGCTGCCGGCCTTCATCGCGCTCCTCGGCATCATCGCCGCGCTATTCCTGCTCGGCTTCGCGCGATCGGCCGTGGCCGGTGACCCGCACGGGGCCACCGACGTGGTGGACGACGACTACGACGACGACGAGTACGTCGAATTCATCCTCCTGCGCGAGCCCGAGGCGACCCCCGCGGCTGGGCGCCGAAGCGGCGCCCCGCCGCCGGCCGATCCGCGCCAGCGCCCGGCCCCCGCACGGCGGGGTCCGCGGGCGGTCCCGCTTCGGCCGAGCGAACCAATCGGGTTCGCGCACAACGGCTCTCACGCAGACGGGCGGCAGCGCTTGCGTCCCGTCACCGAGCTCTCGGCGCGCGCCTACCGGCCCGCACCGCCACCGCAACGGCCGAACGGCCTGCCGCGAGGCCCCCGTCGCGATGCCGACGACGAGCCGACCGGTTACGGTCGGCACTCGGCGGGCGGCTAGCGGCCGGTCGTCACGCCGGCTCCGTCAGCGCCAGGAATGCGCCCAGGTCGACCAGGCCCGCCGGCGTGCTGGGCAGGTACTCGGTCAGCGACGCCGACCGCACGATGACCGCCGCGTACTGGGCCCGGCTGATGGCCACGTTGAGCCGATTCCTGTTGAGCAGGAACGAGATTCCCCGCGGCACCACGTCCGCGGAGGAGGCGGTCATCGAGACGAACACCACCGGTGCCTGCCCGCCCTGGAACTTGTCCACGGTGCCGACCCGGACCCCGCCGAGGCCCGCAGCGGCCAACCGTTGGCGCAGGAGTGCCACCTGCGCGTTGTAGGGCGCCAGCACCAACACGTCGGAGGCACTCAGCGGTCGCGTGCCGTGTTCGTCGGTCCAGGGCGCGCCGAGCAGCCGCCCGACCTCGGCGGCGATCGCGTCGGCCTCCTGCGGGCTCTCCGTCGAATTGCCGTGGTGCGCAACGGTCAGCGTGCGCACGCCGGGCGGGTATCCGGCGAGGCGCCGGGCCGCGGTGCAGTCGTGGGATTGCAGCCTGCCTTCATACGACAGCGCGGAGACCGCGGCGCAGACCGCGGGATGCATGCGGTACGAACAGTGCAGGAAGTAGCCGCGCTCGTCCGGCAGGGTACGCCGACGCTCGACCAGCCAGTCGAGCGCGGAGGTGTCGACCGGGTCGGGGTGGGTGCCCTGGCTCACCTGCGGCAGCTGCTGGGGGTCGCCGAGCAGCAGCAGATTGGCCGCCGACGGCGCCACGGCGACGGTGTTGGCCAGACAGAATTGGCCGGCCTCGTCGATCACCAGCAGGTCCAGGGCGCCCGGCGGCACTCGGTTGGCGTTGGCGAAATCCCATGCCGTGCCGCCTACTACGCAGCCCGGGGTGCCGGCGATGAACGTGCCGTAGGCGTTGCCGTCGATTTCCTGCCAGCGTGGGGCGCTGTGGTCGTTGCGCTTCTTGGCGACCCGCGCCGGGTCCAGCCCGGCGTCGATCACGCAGTCCAGCAGGTTCTCCACCGTGGCGTGCGATTGCGCGACCACGCCGACGCGCCAGCCGTGATCGGTGGTCAGCCGCCCGATCACGCGCGCGGCGGTGTGCGTCTTCCCGGTCCCCGGCGGCCCGTGCACCGCCAGGTACGACGAGTCCAGGTCCAGCACCGCGGCCGTGATGTCGGTGACGGTGTCGGAGCCTCGCGGCAGGGCGGAGCCGCTTCGCGTGCGGGGCGCGCGGCGCAGCAGGATGTCGAGCACGGCGCTGTGGGGTAGCCGAGGCAGGCCGGCCGCCACGGCGGCGGCGGTCGCCTCGATCGACTCCCGCAGCGCGGTCGTCGGAATCGGCGGGCCCGGGGTGAGCGCGAACGGCAGCTGGTGAAACGTCTTGCCGTCGTTGCCCACCCGTTCGACGATGGTCACCTCGGTGGGCAGCGCCGGATCGTCGGCCTCGATCACGGTGGCGCGTCCGGCCGCCCGGCGGTCGGGATTGTCGGCCATGCCGGGCGGGGCCGGCGGGTCGTAGAGCGCGAAGACGTCGGCCGTCAGCTCGCCGCGTGCCAGCTCGCCGCGCAGCCGCACCCGCCGCTGCGGCTTGCGCGCGCGGGGCGGTGTGTTCCAGTCGACGCTGACCGACGCGTGCTCGGCGAGGAAGACGTCGGTGTCGTCCGCCCATTCCTCGATGGGGAAGTTCAGTCGGTCAAAGTGCGCCCACCAGAACGGCTTATCCTCGCGCCGGTGGTATCCGCGCGCCGCGGCCAGGAGCGCGACCGCCGTCTGTTCGGGCGTGCGCTCACCCACCGCGGCATCGCCGGTGAACGCCGACAGGGTCACCGCCAGCCGGTCGCGGTCCTCGACGCTGTTGCCGTCCCGCACGGGCTGGGCGCCGATCGGCACGACGCCGGATTCGTAGGCGCGCAACATCAACCAGTTGCGCAGTTCCTGCGTCGAGCGGCAGTCGTAGTGGTTGTAGTCCTCGATCTCCTTGAGCACGGAGGCGGCCTCGTCGCAGCGGCCGTCCGCCCGCAGTTCGCAATAGCGGGCGTAGGAGGTGATCGAACCGGTGGCCGTGGTGACGTCGCCCGCCCGCAACTGCGCGCCCATGTAGAGCGGTTCGAGCGCCTTCAGGCTGAACGACTCCGCGCCCACTCGAATGCTCTTGCGCACCAAGGGGTAGAGGTCGACCAGCGTCCCGCTGCGCAGCAGCTCGTCGACCTGATCCTCACCGACGCCGTAGCGGCCGGCGAGCCGCAACAACGCCGTCTTCTCGTACGGCGCGTAGTGGTAGATGTGCATGTTCGGCCGGCGCTTGCGCCGCTTGGCCACCATCGCCAGGAAATCGGTCAGGGCCTTGCGTTCGTCCGCCCGGTCGTGCGCCCACAACGGGCGAAAGGCGCCGGCCGGCCCCGCTTCCAAAACGCCGAACAGGTATTCCAACCCCCATTCCCGCCCGTCGACGGTCCACAGCGGGTCGCCCTCGAAGTCGAAGAACAAGTCGCCCGGATCCGGCTCGGGGAGCAGCGTCAGCGGCTGCGGATCGACGATCTCGTAGTGCGGTGTTCCGGTTTCGCGTTGGCGGACTTGAAGTTTCGCTTGGGCGGTCAATTTGCCGAGCGCGCTCGGCGCCAGGTCTCCCACGGTGCCGGTGTGCCGGGCCAGCTCGGCCACCGTGACGATTCCGGCGTCGATCAGCTTGTCGCGCTGGGCCACTCGCATGCCGGCCACCAGCAACAGGTCATCGTGGGCCTGCAACTGCTCGGTGCACAGGGGGCAACGGAAACATGCGCCCACGCGCTCGTCGTCCCAGCGCACCGCGGCGCCGCCGGCGTGGTGCTCATCGAGGAGCCGCTGCAGCCGCGCGCGCTGGGAGCGGTAGACGGGAATTAGATCGTGCACGCGGTAGCGCGCGGCCGTGCCGTCGCCCAGGTGCAGTTCGGCCTCGGGCGCCACCGGGACACCCGAGGCGGCCAGCGCGTCGGCGTAGGCGGCCAGCTGCAACAACGCGGTGACGTTGGCCGAGCGGGCCAGCTTGGTGTCGACGACCCGGTAGCGCCCGTCGTCGCGCACCAGAAAGTCGGCGAAGCCGACGAAGCGCCCGTCGAACATGGCGGCCTGGTAGACGGCGGGCGCGCCGGCGGCGATGGCCTTCCGGGTCGCCTCGGCCGCCGCCGCGAGGCCGGCGGGCGTGTAGGCCGGGCGGCCGATGATCGCGAGCCCGTCGCCGTACTGGGCACGCAGCCGGTCCAATTCGCGTCGCTCGTGCTCGTTTCCGAGCATCGCGGTGCGGGCGAGAAGGTCGTCCTCGGCGGTGGCGGCGGACCCCCGGCCGAGCTTCGCGTCGAAATCCCGCAGCAGGGCGTACTCGCACCGCGCGGCGGCGGCGAGATCCGACGCGCTGTAGACGATGCAGTCGCCGGTGACGAACACAGCAGCAACTGTAGGGGAGGGGACCGACGCAAAGGCGGCTCCGGCTAGCGTCCCGGGGCGTTGCCGATCAGCTCGACGAAATTGCCGTTCCAGTGGAACCGGACGTCGGTGGTCAACCCGTTGATGCCGCTCGGGTAGGTCAGCGCCACCGTGTCGCCGGTGGTCTGCGCCGGGTCGACGCCGTTGAACCCGTAGGTGTCGGGCACCCCTTGCGGGATGAACTGCCCGAGATGGAACAGCACCGCGCGGGTCGTCGGGTTCACGGCGTTGGTGTTGGCCTTGATGATCACCGCGGACAGCTGGGCGCACTGGTTGTAGTTGCCGGCCAGTGGTTCCGGGTTCCAGGGTTGCTGGCTGCGCGGGTCGCGCGGCAACTCGGAGACCGCCTTGGCGATGACGGGCGACGCGAGGTTGACCGCGCACGGGTCGGCCGGCGCGGCGACGCTGCCGGGCGGTGCGGCGGCGGACGGCTGGGCCGGGGCGGTGATGGACGGGGTCTCGCTGGTCGTCGTGGCCTGCGGCGTCTTCGCGACGGTGGAGTCTCCCGAACCACAGGCGGTCAACGTCATGGCGATCAACGCGACGGCGGCCGAGCCGGTCAGTGGCTCGGTACGGCAAGGTAGCGACCACACATCGGGCACCGTACCGTCATCGCGCGCCCGGGTGTGCCAGGCATGGCCGGGCCTCGCGCAACTGTGCCGATGATCACCCGAGCCTGACCACTAGACCTCGATGGTGGTGACCCGCAGCGCTCGGCTCCGCCGAGCTCGCGGTCACCACTAGACCTCGATGGTGGTGACCCGCAGCGCTCGGCTCCGCCGAGCTCGCGGTCACCACTAGACTCCATGGACGATGAACCACCCGGACAGCTCGCCTGAGGCTGCCTCTACGACCTTTGCCGACCTGCAGATCCACCCCGCCGTCCTGCGGGCGATCGGCGACGTCGGCTACGAGTCGCCCACCGGCATCCAGGCCGCGACGATTCCGGCGCTGATGGCGGGCTCCGACGTCGTCGGGCTGGCGCAGACCGGCACCGGCAAGACGGCGGCGTTCGCCATCCCGATCCTGTCCAAGATCGACGTCACCAGCACCGCGAC
Organism: Mycobacterium sp. E2989; assembly: GCF_001667595.1. Classification (NCBI taxonomy): domain Bacteria; kingdom Bacillati; phylum Actinomycetota; class Actinomycetes; order Mycobacteriales; family Mycobacteriaceae; genus Mycobacterium; species Mycobacterium sp. E2989. The sequence continues at coordinate 52,951 of NZ_LZJX01000099.1, forward strand.
CCAGGCGCTGGTGTTGGCGCCCACCCGGGAGCTGGCGCTGCAGGTGGCCGAGGCGTTCAGCCGCTACGGGGCGCACCTGCCGAAGATCAACGTGCTGCCGATCTACGGCGGCTCGTCGTACAGCGTGCAACTGGCCGGGCTACGGCGCGGCGCCCAAGTCGTGGTCGGCACGCCCGGCCGGGTGATCGACCACCTCGAGCGCGGGACGCTGGACCTGTCCCGGGTGGACTACCTGGTGCTCGACGAGGCCGACGAGATGCTCACCATGGGTTTCGCCGAAGACGTCGAACGCATCCTGGCCGACACCCCGGAGTACAAACAGGTCGCCCTCTTCTCGGCGACCATGCCGCCGGCGATCCGCAAGCTCACCACCAAATACCTGCACGACCCGTTCGAGGTCACCACCAAGGCCAAAACCACCACGGCCGAGAACATTTCGCAGCGCTACATCCAGGTCGCCGGGCCGCGCAAGATGGACGCGCTGACCCGGGTGCTCGAAGTGGAACCGTTCGAGGCGATGATCGTCTTCGTGCGCACCAAGCAGGCCACCGAGGAGGTCGCCGAAAGGCTGCGCGCCCGAGGGTTTTCCGCGGCCGCCATCAACGGCGACATCCCGCAGGGCCAACGGGAGCGGACCATCGCCGCGCTGCGCGACGGCGGCATCGACATCCTGGTCGCCACCGACGTGGCCGCGCGCGGGCTGGACGTCGAGCGGATATCGCACGTGCTCAACTACGACATCCCGCACGACACCGAGTCCTACGTGCATCGCATCGGCCGCACGGGCCGGGCGGGGCGGTCGGGAGCCGCGCTGTTGTTCGTCTCTCCGCGAGAACGCCACCTGCTCAAGGCGATCGAGAAGGCGACGCGGCAGACGCTCACCGAGGCCGAGCTACCCACCGTCGAGGACGTCAACGCCCAACGAATGGCCAAGTTCGCCGATTCCATCACCGCGGCGCTGGGCCGCCCGGGCATCGACCTGTTCCGCAAGCTGGTCGAGGATTACGAACGCGAGCACGACGTGCCGCTGGCCGACATCGCCGCCGCGCTGGCGTTGCAGTCCCGCGACGGCGAAGAGTTCCTGATGGCGCCCGAGCCGCCGCGCGAGCGACGCGAGCGGCACACCGAACGCCGGGAGCGTACCGAAAGGCCAAGGCAGGACCGGTCTTTCGCCACCTACCGCATCGCGGTGGGCAAGCGCCACAAGATCGGCCCTGGCGCGATCGTGGGCGCCATCGCGAACGAGGGCGGCCTGCATCGCAGCGATTTCGGCCACATCGCGATCGGGCCCGACTTCTCGCTGGTGGAATTGCCGGCCAAGCTGGGAAAGTCGACGCTGAAAAAGCTCGAGCACACCCGCATCTCGGGGGTGCTGATCAACCTCCAGCCGGACCGGTCTTCGACCAAGCCCCGCGGCCGGGACGGTGGGAAGCCGCGCAGGAAACACACCGGATGACCCTGTCCGAAGAGCAGGACGCCCAGGGCGGACTCGAGCAGACCGCACACGTCGACCGCGTCGCGGCGCTGACCGGCATCCGCGCCGTCGCGGCCCTCCTCGTCGTCGGCACCCACGCGGCCTACACCACCGGCAAGTACACGCACGGGTATTGGGGGCTGGTGGGTTCCCGGATGGAGATCGGGGTGCCGATCTTCTTCGTGCTGTCCGGCTTCCTGCTGTTCCGTCCGTGGGTGAAGTCCGCGGCCACGGGCGCGCCGGGGCCGTCGGTGAATCGCTATGCGTGGCACCGGGTTCGGCGGATCATGCCGGCCTACGTCATCACGGTGCTGTTCGCCTACGTGCTGTATCACTTCCGCGAAGCGGGACCCAACCCGGGGCACACGTGGCTGGGCCTGGCGCGCAACCTGACGCTGACGCAGATCTACTGCAACGGCTACCTGGGCAAGTATCTGCATCAGGGCCTGACCCAGATGTGGAGCCTCGCGGTGGAAGCGTCCTTCTACGTGATCCTTCCGGTGTTGGCCTACGTGCTGTTGGTGTGGGTCTGCCGGCGGCAATGGCAGCCGAGACTGCTGCTCGGCGCGCTGGCCGCGATGACGCTGATCAGCCCGGCCTGGCTGGTGCTCGTACACACCGACCACTGGTTTCCCGACGGCGCACGGCTGTGGCTGCCCACCTACCTGGCCTGGTTCCTCGCCGGGATGCTGCTGGCGGTGCTGCAGGCGATGAACGTGCGCGGGTACGCCTTCGTGGCCATACCGCTGGCCATCGTCTGCTACTTCATCGTGTCGACTCCGATCGCCGGCGCGCCCACCACATCGCCGGCCACGCTGAGCGAGGCCTTGTTCAAAACCTGCTTCTACGCGGTGATCGCCGCGCTCGCGGTGGCGCCGCTGGCGTTGGGCGATCAGGGCTGGTACTACCGGCTGCTGGCCACCCGGCCGATGGTGTGGCTGGGGGAGATCTCCTACGAGATCTTCCTGATCCACCTGATCACCATGGAATTCGCGATGGTCTACATCGTGCGCGCGCACGTCTACACCGGCCCGATGCTGAACCTGTTCCTCGCGACGCTGGTGCTGACCATCCCGCTGGCCTGGCTGCTGCACCGCTTCACCCGCGTGCGGACCTGAGCCGACGCGGCGCCTACCGACGGGCGGAAACCGGCGTCACGATCGGGACGACGAACTCCTCGATCATCGCCCGCTCGTCGGCCTCGTCACGGCCCGGGAACTGCAGCAGCGAGGTGATCACGCGCACCACCCAGCGCGCCCGGCGCTCCACGGCGGCCGGGTCTTCGGGCCCGAGCGAGCCGACGAACGCGGCCGCCAGGGCGGTGATCACCTCGGACTGCCCGGCCACCTCGGCGCCGATCGGCGGCCGGGTGACGGCGAACCACGCCGCCAGCGCGCGGCTGTCGCGCACCATCCGCAGCGTGGCGGTGATGCTGGCGACCAGCCGCTCGCGCGGATCGTCGACGCCGTCGATCTGCTCCTTGATCGCGCGGCTGAGCCGACGCGTTTCCCGGTGCACGTAGGCGGTCCGCAGCGCCTCGCGGTTCTCGAAGTACCGGTACAGCGTCGCGCGGGAACACCCTGCCGCCCTGGCGATTTCGTTCATGCCGATCGAGGCCTGGTCGCGCTCGGTGTAGAGCCGCTCGGCCGCGTCGAGTATCCGGTCGGCGGCCGCTTCGCTGCGGTGCGCGCCCAGCCAGTCGGTGGGCATCAGGACCGCACCCGGATCGGCACCGACAGCGGGCGCCGCACATAGCTTCCGCCCGACCAGACGATCGCGGACTCGTCGACCTCGTAATCCGGGCAGCGGGTGAGCAGTTCGGTCAGCGCGACCCGGGATTGCATCCGCGCCGCCGCGGCGCCCAGGCAATGGTGCGCGCCGTGGCTGAAGGTCAGGATGTTGCGGGGGCGGCGGGTGACGTCGAGTTCGCCGGCGTCCGGTCCATATTGGCGCTCGTCCCGGTTGGCCGACCCATACAGCAGCAGCACCTTGCGGCCGGCGGGGATGGTGGTGTCGCCGATCGTCACGTCGCGGGTGGTCGTGCGGGCCAGCCCCTGCACCGGCGAGGTCAGCCGCAGCAGTTCCTCCACCGCGTCGGGGATCAGTCGCAGGTCGTCGGCAAGCAGCCGCCGCTGATCGGGGCGCTGGTGCAGCAAAGGCATTGAGCCGCCGAGCATTCCGGTGGTGGTGTCGTTACCGCCGGTCACCATGGTGAACGTGAACGCCAGCACAGACAGCGTGCCGGCGATGTCTCCGTCGGCGCCCACCCCGGCGGCGACCAGGTGCGAAATGGTGTCGTCCTCGGGCTCGGACCGACGGCGCTCGATCAGGCCGGTGAAGTAGGCCATCATCGACCCGACCGCGTCACCGACCGTTTCCAGCGCCCCGGCCAGGCCGCTGTCGCTGGTGTTCGCCGCGACGATCACGTCCGTCCACCAGTCGAATTGCGCCCGGTCGGCTTCGGGGACGCCGAGGTAGTGCGCCACCACCATCGAGGGCAGCGGCTTGAACAGCTCGGCGACGATGTCGCCCCCGCCGTTCGCGCGCAACCCCTCGATGCGCTCGACGACGAAGTCTCGGACCTTGGGCTCGACCGCCTCCACCTGTCGTGGCGTGAAGCCGCGTGAGACGAGTTTGCGAAATTCGGTGTGTACCGGGGGATCCTGCATCACAAACGGTGGGTTGTCTTGCAGGCCAATCATTTCCAGGTCGCCGTAGTTGACCGTCAGCCCCTGCGCGGAGGAGAAGGTCTCATGGTCGCGCGCCGCGGCCCACACGTCGGCGTGCCGGGACAGCACGTAGTAGTCGTGGCCGGGCCGGTTGGCCGGCACGACATGGTGCACCGGATCGTGGTCGCGCAGCGCGCGGTACATCGGCCAGGGGTTCGGCCACGTGTCGGCGGTGGCCAGCTCGAACGCGACGGGCGCGTGGTGAGACATAACCGCAGCCATGTCTCATTCGTACGACAACTTGCGCTGGATGTCAAACGGCCGGTCGCCAAGAGCCCGGCCCGCGGGCCTTCCAGCGCACCGGGAACTAGATGCCAGACCCCGGGTTGAGGATGCCCTGCGGGTCGAGGGCCTGCTTGATGCGCCGGTTGAGATCCATCACCTCGAGCCCGAGGTAGCCGGCCAGCCACGGCCGCTTGAGCCGGCCGACGCCGTGCTCGCCGGTGATCGTCCCGCCGAGCCCGACGGCGAGGTCCATGATCTCGCCGAAGGCGAGGTGGGCCCGCTCGGTCATCGCGGCATCCGCGGGGTCGTACACGATCAACGGGTGCGTGTTGCCGTCGCCGGCGTGCGCGATCACCGAGATCGTCAGGTCCCGCTCGGCGGCGATGCGAGCGATGCCGGTGACCAGCGCGCCCAGCGCCGGCAGCGGCACCCCGACATCCTCGAGGAGCAGCGACCCCTTCGCCTCCACCGCGGGGATGCAGAACCGGCGGGCGGCGACGAACGCCTCGCCCTCGTCGGGATCGTCGGTCGAAAACACCTCCGTCGCACCGCTTTCCGCGAACACCGCGGCCATGATGGCGGCATCCTCGCTGCCGGCCCGGCCGCGCTCGTCCGACCCGGCGACCAGCATGGCGGCCGCCCCGCGGTCCAGGTCCATGCGCAGGGTGTCCTCGACGGCGTTGATCGCCACCGAATCCATGAACTCCAGCATCGAGGGGCGCAGCCGCGCGGTGACCCCGAGCACCGCCTCGACCGCCGCCTCGACCGTGGCGAAGCCGGCCACCACGATGCTCGACGCGTTCTGCTTGGGCACCAGCCGCAGCGTGACCTCGGTGACAACGCCCAGCGTGCCCTCGCTGCCGACGAACAGCTTCGTGAGGCTAAGGCCTGCAACGTCTTTCAAGCGCGGGCCGCCCAGGCGCACCGCCGTGCCGTCGGCCAGCACCACCTGCATGCCCAGTACGTAGTCGGTGGTGACGCCGTACTTGACGCAACACAGGCCGCCGGCGTTGGTGGCGATGTTGCCGCCGATGCTGCAGATCTCGAACGACGACGGATCGGGCGGATACCACAGGCCGTGCTCGGCGACCGCCTGCTTCACCTCCGCGTTGAACAGCCCGGGCTGGCACACCGCGGTGCGGGTCACCGGGTCGACGGTGATGTCGCGCATCTTCTCCGTCGACAGCACGATGCCGTTGTCCAGCGCGGTGGCCCCGCCGGACAGGCCGCTGCCGGCGCCCCGGGTCACCACCGGGACCCCGTGCGCGGACGCCCAGCGCAACACGGTCTGCACGTCCTCGGTGCGCCGCGGCCGCACCACCGCCAGCGGTTTGCCGGCCGACGGATCGAAGGCGCGGTCCTGGCGGTAGCCCTCGGTCACGGCCGGGTCGGTGACGACCATCCCGTCGGGCAGGCCGGCGATCAGCTCGGCCAGGACGTCAGCACTCACGACCCGATCCTACGGGCCCGTCCGCGCTGTACAGTTGACCGATCCTGGAAGGGGCACGGTGTTCGGACGCAAAGATCTCAGCAAAGTCGGCACCCGTGCGTTCGCGGACGTCCTGGCCGCCGAGCAGTCGGCGATCTCGGTCACCGTGGGCAACCCGAACCTGGTCAACAACACCGAGGTTCGCTGGAAGCTGCTGCTGCGGGTCACGCCCGAGGGCGAAGCGCCGTTCGAGGCCAGCGTCACCGCGCTGCTACCTCAGCTGAGCCCGCCGCGGCCGGGTCTGAGGCTGGCGGTGTTGTTCGACCCGAAGGACCACAGCCGCGTGCAGCTCGACCACCGGCCGGTCGCCACGGCCGACGCGGCCATCGACGCCGTGACGGCGGCCCGCCCCGACCTGGCGGGCGCCCAGGTCATGGGCATGCCGATGACCGACGTCATCCGCCGAGCCATCGCCGACCCCACCGCCTTCCGCGACGAGATGATGCGCCGCGGCGCCGAGATGCAACAGCAGGCGCTCGGCGCGATGCAGGCGGCGCAGGCCCACCAGAGTGCGGACCCGGTCGATCGGCTCGAGAGGCTGGCCGCGCTGAAGGACCGCGGACTGCTCACCGACGAGGAATTCGAGCAGCAGAAGCGCAAGATCCTCGGCGAGTGACGGATCACCGCGGGGAATCCGCGGCGACTTCCGGCGCGCGGTCCAGCTCCCGCAGCGACGGCAGGCCGCAGGCGATGAGGCCGACCAGCAGGATCGGCACCGCCAACGCCAGGAACGTGGCCCGCAGCCCGGCGGCGTCGGCCAGCGGACCCGCCACCAGCAACCCCAGCGGCCCGGCGGCGTACATCAGGCCGGTCATCACGCCCACCACCCGGCCGCGCAGATGCTGCGGGGCCCGGGTCTGCATGACGTAGTTGTAGATGGGCTGGATCGGCCCGTAGACCAGGCCAGTGACCCCGCAGAGCACCAGGATGACCGGCAACGGCGGCAGGAACGCGATGCCGACCGTCGCCGCGCCGAAGGTCAGCGTCGCGGTCAGCACCGCCGTGCGTCGCCGGGTGTGTTTCGACAGTGCCGCGTAGCCGAGCGCGCCCGCCACGCCGCCGACCCCGAGCGCCATCAGCGCCCACCCCAGCTGCGCCGGTTGGTGGTGGTCGGAAAAGTACTTGGGAAACAGCACGCTTTCCATCGGCAGGTACAGCGCGGTCACGACCAGGTCGATCAGGCCCAGTGTGCGCAGCACTCGCAGGTTCCAGACGAATCGCAGGCCCTCGGCGATGCCGGACACCAACCCCTCGGGTCGGGTCGCGTGGTGTGGCCTGCCGGCGCCCTCGAGCCGCAGCACCGCGACCGCCAGGAAGGACAGCCCGAACAGCCCGGCGGTCACCCACATCGTGTTGATGCCGCCCACCGTGGCGATCATCAGACCGCCGATGCCCGGGCCGACGATGTACGCGAGGTTGAGAATCGCCTCGTAGATGCTGTTGGTGCGGTCCAGTGACCAGCCGGCGCGGGCGGCGGCCTCCGGCAGCATCGACTGGCGCGCCGTCGTGCCGGCCGGGTCGAAAGCGGCGGCGAGAAACGCCAGCACGGCCAGCTCGACCAGGTTGATCGCGGCCGACCCGAAAAACCAGGCGGTCAGCGGCACGGCGGCCACCGCCGCGCAGGACAGCGCATCGGAGACCAGCGAGACCCGGCGGCGCCCGAAGTAGTCCACCGCGGTCCCGGCGACCAGCGTGGCGACCACCAGCGGGAGCGTCATGCAGGCGGCCACGATCGACGCGTCCTTGGCGCTGTCGTGGTGCTGCAGCGCCAGCCACGGGAACGCGACGATCGAGATGCCGGTACCCGCAGTCGCCGTCAACGTGGCGAACAGGATGAGGAACGTCGGGCCGCCGCTTTTCATGGGATATCGCGGCTGAATCTAGCGCCAAGGCGGTATTGGCGGCGACCGATTTTTTCCGGCTACTGCAGGATGTTCATGTGCTCGCCCACCCTCGTACCGGTCAGGCCTTCGATTCCCCGGTGGTTCCCGGCAGCGGATGGCCGGGGGATCCGGCCACCCCGCGGACCCCGGTGGCGGCCGACGCGGCACAGGTCGCCGCGCTGGCGCCGCACGTGGCGTCGATCGCCGAACTCGACGCCCTGATCAGCGTGTGCCGGGCCTGCCCGCGGCTGGTCGACTGGCGCGAGGACGTGGCCGTGCTGAAACGCCGCGCCTTCGCCGACCAGCCGTATTGGGGCCGGCCGGTGCCCGGCTGGGGGTCCGAGCGGCCCCGGCTGCTGATCGTGGGGCTGGCGCCCGCCGCGCACGGCGCCAACCGCACCGGGCGCATGTTCACCGGCGACCGGTCCGGCGACCAGCTCTACGCGGCGCTGTACCGGGCCGGGCTGGTGAACCAACCGACCAGCGTGGACGCTGCGGATGGGTTGCGGGCCAACGGGGTTCGCATCGCGGCGCCGGTGCGGTGCGCGCCCCCGGCCAACGCCCCGACGCCGGCGGAGCGGGACACCTGCTGGCCCTGGCTGGAGGCCGAATGGCGGCTGGTGGCCGAGCACGTGCGGACGATCGTCGCGTTGGGCGGCTTCGCCTGGCAAATCGCGCTGCGGCTGCCGGGCGCGACCGCGATGCGCAAGCCGCGGTTCGGCCACGGGGTGGTGGCGCAATTCGCGCCCGGTGTGCGGCTCCTCGGCTGCTACCACCCCAGCCAGCAAAACATGTTTACCGGTAGGTTGACACCAGCAATGCTCGACGACGTGTTCCGCGACGCAAAGAGGCTGGCAGGTATCAAGTGACCGACGTTCTGATTTCCGGCGCCAGTGTGGCCGGTGCGACGGCGGCTTATTGGCTTGGACGGCATGGCTATTCGGTCACCGTGGTGGAGCGCCACGCCGGGCCGCGGCCGGGCGGTCAGGCGATCGACGTGCGCGGGCCCGCGCTGGGGGTGCTGGAACGCATGGGCCTGCTGGCCGCCGCCCAGAAGCGCAAGACGCAAATTCGGGGCGCTTCCGTCGTCGACCGCGACGGCAACGAACTGTCCCGCGACACGGAGTCCACCCCTACCGGAGGGCTCATCGACAACCCCGATATCGAGCTGCTGCGGGATGATCTGGTCGAATTGCTTTACGGCGCAAGCCAATGGACGGCCGAATACATCTTCGACGACACCATCACGGGTTTGGACGACGACGGCGAGGCCGTCAACGTCACCTTCGAACGCGCCCCCGCGCGCAGCTTCGGCTTGGTCATCGGCGCCGACGGATTGCACTCCAACGTGCGCCGGTTGGTGTTCGGCCCCGAGGAGCAGTTCATCGAGCGGCTGGGCACTCACGCGGCGATCTTCACGGTGCCCAATTTCCTCGACCTGGACCACTGGCAAACCTGGCACTACGGAGACGCCACCATGGCCGGGATCTACAGCGCCCGCAACAACACCGAGGCGCGGGCCATGCTCGGCTTCATGGACGCCGACCTGCGGATCGACTACCGCGACACCGCGGCGCAGTTCGCCGAGCTGGAACGGCGGATGGCCGACGACGGGTGGGTGCGTCCCCAGCTGCTGGAATACATGCGCAGCGCCCTCGATTTCTACTTCGACGAGATGTCGCAGATCAAAATGGATCGCTGGTCCAAGGGCAGGGTCGCGCTGGTCGGCGACGCCGGATACTGCTGCTCGCCGTTGTCGGGCCAGGGCACCAGCGTCGCCCTGCTGGGCGCCTACATTCTCGCCGGCGAGCTGGCGGCCGCGGGTGACGACTACGAACTCGGGTTCGCCAACTACCACAAGGAGTTCAACGACTACGTCAAGCGCAACCAGTGGCTGGTGGTCGACAACATCCCGGGCGGGGCGCCGATACCGCAGGAGGTCTTCGACCGCATCGTCAGCTCGATAACCCTCAAGGACTACTGACCGCCCTTCGGCCGAGCAGACGCAAAATCACCCGCCACGCCGCGCGGGCGTGCGATTTTGTGTCTGCTCGCGCCACCGAGCCGGGAACGTTCGCGAGCCGAAGGGCGTTGACGCCAACGTGCGACTTTCCGTCCTTGATCTGGTCCCGGTGCGCACGGACCAGACGACCGCCGACGCGCTCGCGGCGACCGTGCAGCTGGCGCAGGCCGCGGATCGGCTGGGTTTCACGCGGTACTGGGTCGCCGAGCACCACAACATGCCGTCCGTCGGCGCCACCAGCCCGCCGGTGCTGATCGCCTACCTGGCCGCGCAGACCACGCAGCTGCGGCTCGGGTCCGGCGGTGTGATGCTGCCCAATCACGCGCCGCTGGCGGTGGCCGAGCAGTTCGCGCTGCTGGAAGCCGCCGCCCCCGGCCGCATCGACCTGGGCATCGGCCGGGCGCCCGGCTCCGACCCCGTCACGTCATACGCCTTGCGGGGGAGTCGCGGCGACGAAGACATCGAGCGCTTCCCCGATTACCTCGACGACGTCGCGGCGCTGATGAGCGCGCGCGGCGTGGTGGTGCCGCTGCGCTCGGGGGACTATCGGCTCAAGGCCACCCCAGCGGCGGCCGGCGAGCCGCGGCTGTGGCTGCTGGGCTCGTCGATGTACTCGGCGCACCTGGCCGCCGCCAAGGGGCTGCCGTATGTGTTCGCACATCACTTCTCCGGCAACGGAACCGAGGAAGCCCTCGAGGTCTACCGGTCCCGTTTCAAGCCGAGCGCCGTCGCGGCCGAGCCGGTGACATTCCTTACCGTCAACGCCGCCGTGGCCGAAACCCGGGACGAGGCAACGGCTTTGATGTTGCCGAACCTGCAGATCATGGCGAAGCTGCGCACCGGCCAGCCCCTCGGGCCGGTGCCGCTGGTCGAGGAGGCGCAAGGCGCGGAGCTGACGCCGCAGCAACAGCACATCGTGGAAAGCGGGCTGCGACGCGCGGTCCTGGGCACGCCGGCCGAGGCCGCCGAACAGCTGCGGGCCCTTGCGCAGAGGTTCGACGTCGACGAGGTGATGGTCAACCCGGTCGCCTCGGCTCGCCGCGGCACCGACCCGGCCACCGGGCCGGCGCGGGTGGCGACCCTGGAACTGCTGGCCAAGGAACTGTTCTAGTCCGTCACGGCGGACCGGTCGGGATCGACATCCTCGGCGGCCGCCATCCGGCCGGTGATCCAGCGCCGCAGCTCGTCCGGCGGCAGCGGCGGACTGTGCACGAAGCCCTGGGTGATGATGCGGCCGTAACGTCGCAGCGCGCGCAGCGTGGCCTCGTCCTCGACCCCCTCGGCGACCAGATCGGCGCCCAGGTTCTGCGCCAGGTCCACGGTGGACTCGACGATGGCGACCGATCGGGGGTCCTGCGCCAGCCGCGCCACGAATCGCCGGTCCAGCTTGAGCTCGTCGACCGACACGTCCTGCAGGCGGGCCAGCGACGACCATCCGGTGCCGTAGTCGTCCACCGAAATGCGAACCCCGAGAACCTGCAGGGCGGCGACGGTGTTGCGGGAGCGATCCGAGTCGACCAGGGCGCTCTCGGTGATCTCGATGATCAGTGCGTCGGCCGGCAAACCGTGAGTGCGCAGCAGCCGTTCGATGGTGACCGCGAGGTCGAGGTCGAGCAGGTTGGTCGTCGACAGGTTGACCGCGACCGCCAGCGGGATCCCCCCGTCGCGCCAGGAGCGAATCTGCTCGAGCGTGAGGTTGATGGTGCGGTTGGCGACCGTGCGCATCAGGCCGGCGCGTTCGGCGGTCGGCAGGAATTCCTCGGGCAACAGCAGGCCGCGGGTCGGGTGTTGCCAGCGCAGCAGCGCCTCGACGCTGTGAACGCTCCCGTCGGCCGCGTTGACCTTGGGCTGGTAATGCACCGTCAGTTGGTCGCCGTCGATCAGCGCGGCGCGCAGCTCGCGAACCAGGTTGGGATCGTGGTCGCGATCCATCTCGAAGGAGGACTCGTACACCGCGATCTTGCTGATCGCGGACTTGGCGTGCGGGATCGCCGCCTCGGCGCGATTCAACAGCTCCTGCGGATGGTCGCAATGGTCGGGGTACAGCGCGATCGCGATGCAGGCTTCGATCTGCACACTGATCGCGTCCAGCTCGAACGGGATGCTCATGCCTTCGAGCAGCCGGCCCGCCTGGCCGCGCGCGGCGGCCAGGTCCGACCCCTCGCCCAGCAGGATCGCGAATTCTTCGTCGCTCACCCGCGCGAGCAGATCGTCGCGACGGGCGTTGTGCGTGAGTCGGTTTGCGATGTGCCACAGCAGCTCGTCACCGAAGTGGCGGCCGACGGAGTCGTTGATCTCCCGGAGCCGGTGCAGGTTCAGCAACAGCAGCGCGCGGCGCGACGACGCCTTGCCCGGCGACGCCGACGCCGACAGCGCGGTCAGGGCGGTCGCCAGCGAGCGACGATTGGGCAGGGCGGTCAACTGGTCCGTCATGGCCTGCTTGTGGCTTTCGGCCAGCAGGCTGACGTCCCGGAAAGTCACCGAGAACCGCGCGGCGACCGCGACGAGGCTCAGCGCGGCCAGGGTCGAGGCGAGCCGCGAATTGTGCCCCAGGACCGCGACGCCTAGCGCGACGACGGTGCACGTCACCGGCACCGCGTAGGAGGCGAGGCCACGCCGTGGCGTCGGCGCCGCCGACGACCAGCGCGCCCAGCTGGCGATCGCCACCAGCAGCGACGACGCCGGCCAGAGCGCGTCCAGCGTGGTGCCCACCCGGTACGAGCCCGCCGAAGTCTCGAAGAGGTAGGCGGTGTCCGCGATCGCGAAACCCACCAGCCCGGCGACGAGGAAGGCCCAGCGAAATTCGTTGCGCCAGCCCAAAAGTGGCAGCATGCCGACGGCCAGGGCCAGCAGCACCAGATCACCCCACGGATAGACCAGACCCACCAGCACGGTCGCCGGCACCCGGGCCGCGTCGGCGTGCATGGGTCCGGCCCGCAGCGCCGCCCCCACGGCCGCCACGGCCAACGCGCAGACCAGGGAATCGAGGCGGATGGGCATCGGCACCCGTCGCAGGTGCGATCGCATCAGCAGCAAGATGCCGGCGAAGACGAACGGATAGAACGCCAGGTACTCCGGGTCCGCGACCGATGGGGATTTGCCGTTGGGCACCCACACCGCGTAGACGACGTCACCGAGCGCCGAAACTGCCATGCCGGCCGCGATCAGCGACCACGCGAGCCGGTCGGCCCTGAGTCGGTACGCGCGGACGGCGATCAGCGCGGCCGCCAGCAGGTTCAACGCCGAATACAGGGATTTGGCGAAGAAGACGCTGTGGCTGGCGTTCGGGAAGAGGAGGCTGGTCACGGTGAACGAGACGACACCAATTGCCAAGACGGCCAAGGCAATCCGGATCGGCGTCGGTGGCCACCGAATGCCGTCGATACCGTCGGGCGGTTGCGCCGGTCTTGGCGTCGCCACCTCGACGACCCGCCTGAGCGCCGGCTCGGTCCCGGCCTCCGCGAGCCCGGCCGCCCCCTCAGCCGGTTCGGTGTTCTGGGCCGTCGCGAACGAGTACGCGAGCGGAAGGTCGGGCACGAAGCTGCGAACGCATTGCCCGCCTTCGCGTTTCGCCGTGTACATGGCCAGGTCCGCGTGGCGCAGCAGTTGTTCGACGTTGCAGTCCGTCCCGGCGGCGGCCACCGTGAAGCCGACGCTGGGTCGCACCGGGATCGGGACGCCGTCGATCACGATCGGGCTGTCGAACGCCTTGAGCACTCGTTCCGCCGCGGCCTGCGACTCCTCGACGGAACCCTCCAACAGCGCGGCGAATTCGTCGCCGCCGAGGCGAGCGGTGACGCACTCGCCGTCCAGGACGGCGGTGAGCCGCCCGGCGACCTGAACCAGCAATTCGTCGCCGGCCGGATGGCCGAGGGCGTCGTTGACCGATTTGAAGTCGTCAAGGTCCAGGCTCAACACCCCGATGGGCGCGGGCTCCCGACTCCGGCGGGCGACGGCCTCTTCCAGCCGCTGCAGGAAATAGGCGCGATTGGCCAGACCCGTCAGGCTGTCGCGAAACGCCTCCCGCGCGACCTCGGCCAACAGGCTCTGGTTCTCCCTCAACACCACCAGCTGCCGCGCGAGCACCGCCGCCACCAGCACCCCGAGCGCGAACAGCAACGGCCCGTGCGCCATGTAGCCCACCGCGCGGCCCAAGCCGACCCCGGAGGCCAGCAGCAGGGGCAGGTAGGGCAACCACAGGCGGGTTCGCGACCGGATCTCCTCGGCGCGCGACGTCGGCAGCGGCGACTCATTGACGCTGGCCAGCGCGGCCATCGCGATCATTCCCAACCCGACGACCCGGCCCAGGTCGACCAGGTCGCTGACCTGATAGCTACCGATGCCCGTCTTGAAGACCATGGCGATGTCGGAGACGCTGATCGTCGCGACGCCGCCGGCCAGCAGGTTCCGGCTCGGGATGTCGCCGGAAACGCCCCGCGCCAGCAGCAGGATCGCCATGGTCAGCAGGACGACGTCGTTGAACACCTCGGCGACCGTCGTCACCCGCGACCCGGTGTCCTCGCTGAGCTGCTTGTCGAGCACGAACACCCACGAGACCACGAACAGTGACGTCGCCACGATCAGCCCGTCCAGCACCAGTCGCCGCGGGCTGTTGCGGGACACGCGCGACAACAGCACCAGAGCCGCGATGGCGCCGAACGGCCACAGCAGCAGCACGATCTCGGCGGCGGCGGGGTCCGTGGCGTGCGCGACCCTCGGCCGCACGTCGTAGACCGCCCAGATGACCTCCCCGACCGCCCAGCCCAGCAGGGCCGTCACCATCGCCAGCCAGCCGTACCGCTGCCGCCCGGTCGCGGCGCGCGCCGCGTAACCGGAGCACGCCGCCCCGAACAGCAAACAAATCGCGAGGGCGATTTCGTCGACCGGCCGGGTCGCGTACGCCCCCTCCCAGCCGGCGACGGAGGAGGCGACAACCAGCGCGGCCGCGAAACTGTACGTAGCGGCGTGCAGCCATCCGAGGCGCGCGGAAACCCCGAGCCGCCGCCAGGGATTTCCCGCCCAGGGTTTCATGCCCGCTCCAGCCGATCCCGCCGTGCGGTGAGCTAACTGTTCACCGCGTGCTAGTGGAGAATAAACCTCCACGCTGGCGTCGGGTCAGCGCCGCGTCAGGACCACGACCGGAATCGGCCGCGAGGTCTTGCTCTGGTAGGCCTTGTACCGGTCGCCGTTGTTCTTGTTGACGATCTGCCACAGCCGCGCGTAGTCGGGGTCGTCCGGCAGCACCGGCCGGGCCGTCACGGCGAAACGCTTGGGGCCGACGTTGATCTCGACGTCCGGATTCTTGCGCAGGTTGTGATACCAGCCGGGTGCGCGCGGGTCGCCCCCCTTGGACGCGACGATCAGGTAGTCGTCGCCGTCGCGGGCGTAGGTGAGCGCCGCCGTTCGGGCCTGGCCCGTCTTGGCGCCGACGGTGTGCAGCAGCAGGCTCGGTATCAACAGCATGCGGTGACCGATCCAACCGTTCGTCTTGCGATAAACGTTGTCGTGCAAACGCAGAATCTGGGGCAGTAACCCTTGCTCGACCCAGGACGGAAGCGCCATTCGCCCAGTATTACTGGCTGGCGTCGATGCGGGCCAGTGCCTCCCGCAGGATGCGCCCGGTGGCTTCGCGGTCGGGGTCGCGCCGCAGCAGCATCCCCTTGGCGACCGAGAGCTTGTCGCCGTTGCGGCGGGGCAGGACGTGCAGGTGGATGTGGAACACCGTCTGGAAGGCGGCGCTGCCGTCGTTGATGGCGATGTTGGTCGCGTCGGCCAGTTCGGTCGCGCGGGCGGCGCGGGCGATCCGTTGGCCGATGGTGACCATGCCGGCCAGCGTCTCCGGCGGCGTATCGGTCAGATCCACGCTGTGCCGTTTGGGGATCACCAGCGTGTGTCCGCGGGTGAAGGGGCGGATGTCGAGGATCGCCAGGAAGTCGTCGTCCTCGAAGATCCGGATGGCCGGGGCCTCCCCGGCGACGACCGCACAGAACACGCAGGACATGTCGCCCACGGTACTGGCTGGCCCGAAGCGGGGGATACGCTGCCGCAGTGGACGCTCGCGACGTTGCCTTCGCAGGCGCGGCCGCCCAGGCGCGGATGCTGGCCGACGGTGAACTGACGGCGCCCGAGCTGCTCGAGATCTACCTGGACCGGATCGCGCGGCTGGACAGCCAGCTGCGCTGCTACCGCGTCGTTCTCCCCGACAGCGCGCGCTACGAGGCGGCCGCCGCGCAGGACCGGCTGGACGCGGGCGAGCGGCTGCCGCTGCTCGGGGTTCCGATCGCGATCAAGGACGATGTGGACGTCGCCGGCGAGGTGACGACGTACGGCAGCGGCGGGCACGGGCCGGCGGCGGCCTCCGACGCGGAGGTGGTGCACCGGCTCCGCGCCGCGGGTGCCGTCATCATCGGCAAAACCAACGTGCCCGAGCTGATGATGTTCCCCTACACCGAGTCGCTGACCTTCGGTGCCACCCGCAACCCGTGGAACCTCAAGCGCACGCCGGGCGGCAGCAGCGGCGGAAGCGCCGCCGCGGTGGCCGCCGGGCTGGCTCCGCTGGCGCTGGGCTCCGATGGCGGCGGCTCCATTCGCATTCCGGCGATCTGGTGCGGCCTGTTCGGCGTCAAACCGCAACGCGACCGGGTCTCGTTGGAGCCGCACGACGACGCCTGGCACGGCCTGAGCGTCAACGGTCCGCTGGCCCGGTCGGTGCTGGACGCCGCGCTGTTCCTCGATGCGACGTCGACGGTGCCGGGACCCGAGGGGGAGTTCGTCGCCGCGGCGACGCGCGAGCCCGGAAAACTGCGAATTGCCTTGAGCACCAAGTCGCCAACGCCGCTGCCGGTCCGGGTAGGCAAGCCGCAGCTGACGGCGGTCGAACAGGCCGGCGCGTTGCTGCGCGATCTGGGCCACGAGGTGATCGCCGCCGACCCCGACTATCCGCCGTCGGCGATCATGACCAATTACCTGCCCCGGTATCTGCGCGGCATCAGCGACGACGCCGATTCGCTGGCCCACCCCGAGCGTCTCGAAGCGCGTACCCGCAACGTGGCGCGCGCCGGTTCCTTCTTCTCCGACCGGCGGATGACCGCCCTCCGCGACGCGGAGCCCGCGGTGAACGCCCGGATTCAGTCGATCTTCGACGACGTCGACGTCGTCCTCACGCCGGGCAATGCGACGGGCCCCTCCCGCATCGGTGCCTACCAGCGCCACGGTGCGGTGTGGACCCTGCTGGCGGTGGCGCAACGCGTTCCCTACCAGCAGGTCTGGAACCTGACGGGGCAGCCGTCGGCGGCGGTGCCGTGGGACTTCGACGGGGACGGCTTGCCGATCGCCGTGCAGCTGGTGGGCCGGCCGTACGACGAAGCCACGCTGTTGTCGCTGGCCGCGCAGATCGAATCCGCCCGGCCGTGGGCCCACCGGCGACCGCCGGTGTCATAGGGTGATCGTTTTCCACGCCGCCAGCTTGGTTGCCGGCGCCACCGCGTGCGCCGGGCTGGTCGACGGCAACCTCCGATAGTCGACCCGCTCGTTGGGCTCGGCCAGCCGCCGGTACAGCTCGGCGGCCTTGGCGCCGTTGAAGTACACCCGCGCGATAGCGGGGTACCGCGCGAACAGTCCGCGGAAGTCGTTGACCGCCAAGCTTTTCGGCTCGATCGCCGAGTCCGCGCTGCCGCGTCGGCGGCAGGCGCGCAGCACATCCCACAGGGCGACCCCGGCCGACTGGAGCGCGGCCAGCCGAGTCTCGTAGGCCGCCGCCGCGTCGAACCCGAACAGCGCACCGGTGATCGCCCAGAACGCATTTCGCGGATTGGCGTAGTACTGACCCACCGCCAGGGATTGGGCGCTGGGAAACGAGCCCAGGATCAGCACCGTGGCGTGTTCGTCGACGACCGGCGGGAATCCTCGCAACAGCGGCGTGCTCACGAGTCGATATTCTGCCGCCGACCCGCTTCGCCCGGCTGCGCCGCGCTCGCGATCGACTCGGCATTCTGTCGAACCGCGGTGCCCGTTGTACGTTGGCCGGGTGGAGGACGGGGCCGAGGCCAACATCGACGATCTGCTCGACGGGCTCGAGGGCAGCGCCCGCGCCGAGCGGGCGGAATTGGTGCGGTGGCTGCTCGAGCAGGGCATCAGCCGCGAAGAGATCCGGGCAACCAATCCACCCCTGCTGCTGGCCACCCGCCACCTCATCGGCGGCGACGGAACCTACGTCTCCACCCGTGAGATCAGCGAGACGTACGGCGTCGACCTGGCGCTGTTGCAGCAGGTGCAGCGCGCCATCGGCCTGGTGCGGGTCGACGACCCCGACGCGGTGGTGCACATGCGCGCCGACGGCGAGGCCGCCGCCTTCGCCCAGCGGTTCGTCGACTTGGGCCTCGACCCCGAGCAATTGGTGCTGGTGGTCCGGGTGCTCGCCGAGGGCCTGTCCCGCGCCGCCGAGGTCATGCGGTACGCCGCCCTGTCGACGATCATGCGGCCGGGCGCCACGGAGCTCGAAATCGCCCAAGCGTCAAAGGCTTTGGTCAGTCAGATCGCGCCGATGCTCGGCCCGATGATCCAGCACATGCTGTTCATGCAGCTGCGCCACATGATGGAGACCGAGGCGGTCAACGCCGCGGAGCGCGCCGCCGGCCAGCCGCTGCCGGGGGCCCGCCAGATCACCGTGGCTTTCGCGGACCTCGTCGGCTTCACCCGGATCGGCGAGGCGGTGTCGGCCGAGGAGCTGGGGCACCTGGCCAACCGGCTGGCCGTCCTCGCGCGAGACATCACCGTGCCGCCCGTGCGGTTCGTCAAGACCATCGGTGACGCGGCGATGTTCGTCTGCCCCGACCCGCTGCCCATGCTCGACGTGGTGGTGAAGCTCGTCGAGGCCGTCGACAGCGACAACGATTTCCCGCGGCTGCGAGCGGGCGTGGCTTCCGGCATGGCGGTGAGCCGGGCGGGCGACTGGTTCGGCAGCCCGGTCAACGTCGCGAGCCGGGTCACCAATGTGGCGCGCCCGGGCACCGTCCTCGCGGCGGATTCGGTCTGGGAGACGATCGGCGACACCGGCGAGTTTCACGGGTCGTTCGCCGGCGCGCGCCGCCTCAAGGGCATCAAGAACGAGGTGAAGCTGTTCAGGGTTCGCCGGGGCGACGGGTCCAACGGCGGCGATTGAGCCGGGGACCCCGTACACATGGGCAGGCCCGGACGACTCTGGGGGCGTGTGACTCCGTCATGCGCGGGTCCTACGCGGCCGGTTTTCTACCCTGACTTCCGGCGCTTGGAATTGGTCGTTTCCGGGCCTGCTTCGCTACCAAAAATACAACTTCCCACAGCCCATATCAACGGGTTCTCCGCACCTGAAAGCGCCTTTTTGCGCGCCGTCGAGCCGGCGCGCGGACGCCACGACGCACGGGGCGGCGTTCGCCCGGGGTGAACGCCATTCCATTGCATCTGTAAGGGTGTAATCATGTAATCATGAAATCGCATCACACCCACGGGCGGCGCTACGGCCGCCCCGGCGGCTGGCAGCAAGCCCAGCAACCCGACGCCAGTGGCGCCGCCGAATGGTTCGCCGGGCGGCTGCCCGAAAGCTGGTTCGACGGCGACCCGACGGTCATCGTCGACCGCGAAGAGATCACCGTCATCGGACGGCTGCCCGACCCCCAGGGCTCGGATAAAGAGGAAACCGAGGCCCGCTCGGAAGGGCGCGCGTCGCGGTTCCGCGAGGAGACCCGTTCGGAGCGCATGCGCATCGCCGACGAGGCGCAGGACCGCTACGGCCGCAAGGTGTCCTGGGGCGTCGAAGTCGGTTCCAAGGCCGGCGCGGAGCGAATCCTGTTCACCCACATCGCGGTTCCGGTGATGACCCGATTGAAGCAGCCGGAGCGGCAGGTGCTCGACACGCTGGTCGACGCGGGCGTCGCCCGCTCCCGCGCCGACGCGCTCGCATGGTCGGTCAAGCTGGTCGGCGAGCACGCCGAGGAATGGCTGGCCAAGTTGCGCAGCGCCATGTCGGCGGTCGACGATTTGCGCGCGGAGGGACCCGACCTGCAGTCGTAACCCGAAGCGCCAGCGGGGCTTTGAATTCGCCGCGCTAGCCGTTGTCGATCTTGGCGACGATCTTGTCGACGATCTGGGTGCCCTGATCGCTGATGTGATACCCGCAGGCGTTGATGTCGACGATGACGTTGTTCGCCGTGCCCATCGCGCGCTGGCACTCCCAGCCGTCGGCGCCCTCTTGGGTGTCCAGCACGGCGATCTTCGGCGGCGCGCCCTGCAGCTGCGCGAACGTCCACCGATAGGTCTTGCCCTTGTTGGTCACCGTCACCGTCTTGCCCGCGCAGCCCTTCCACTTCTCCGCCGAATTCTGCAGGAAGGCCTTGGCTTTGTCGGCGGACGGGAACAGGACGACGGCCTGGTTGACCCAATGGTCGTAGTTGTCGCCGGGCTCGGACGACACCAGCCCGCTCACCGCCGAGTAACCGGTGCCCGCATACACCGGGCTCTGGGTGGTGTAGAGCGCTCCCTGGCAGTCGGGCTGTGACACCGTCAGTGCCGAAGTGTCCATCGCCTGAATGGGTTTGCCGGGCTCCATGGTCGAGGAGCTCATGACGGAGTTGATGTCGGAAGCGCCGAGCAACAGCGCGCTGAGGCGCTCGGCGGGTATCGGGTCGGGTGGCGGCACCGGCTTGGGCCGCACGAGAAGCCAGATGCCCACGGCGCCGGCGACCAAGACGAGCACCCCCGCGAGAGCGGCGACGATGGGCCAGGGGCTGCGGCGTTTGGGTGGGGGTTGGTTCCAGGCGGGTGCGCCGGTGAACGGTTGCGGGGTCTGCGGCGGCGGTGTGCCCCAATTGGCGTTGGGGGCTTGGTAATAGGGCGGCGGGGTGTGGCTGGCCGCCGGAATCGGACCGCTCTCGGGCCGCCACTGCGGCGCCCCCTGACCGGGCACCGGGGTCGAGCCCGGTGGCGCCGGCGGTGGGGTGTTTGCCGTCGGTACCGGGGGACGCGCCATGGCCGTGTCGGCCGGCGTGGCTGGGGGACCCATCGTGACGGTGCCGGGCAGGGTGGCTTCCTGGCTGCGGCGCAGGATGGTGTCGGCGTGGTCTTGGTCGGGGTTGCTCAGCGCCTCGTGGGCGGCCAGGGCCAGGTCCCCGGCGCTGGCGTAACGCTCCTCGGGTTTTTTGGCCATCCCGCGGGTGATCACCGCATCGAAAGCCTTGGGAATGCCCGGCCGAAGGGCCGTCGGTTGGGGTATCGGATCCATCATGTGCGCTGACACCAGGACACTGGCGCTATCGGCCCGATACGGCGGTGTGCCGGTGAGGCATTCGTACAGCACGCAGGCCAGGGCGTAGATGTCGGCGCGGTAGGTGACCTCGCCGTTGGAAAACCGTTCGGGCGCCATGTATTTCCACGTCCCCACCGCGGTGCCCAACTGGGTCAACTTCTCATCGGTGGTGGCACTGGCGATGCCGAAGTCGACCAGATAGGCGAAATCATCGCGAGTGACCAGAATGTTTTGCGGCTTGACGTCGCGGTGCATCACCCCGGCGGCGTGGGCGGCGTCGAGCGCCGAGGCGATCTGGGTGATGATGGCCACCGCACGCGGCGGGGCCAGCGGCCCAAAGCGTTTGAGCACGCTGTCCAAGTCGGTGCCCTCGACCAGGCGCATCTCGACAAACATCTGCCCGTCGATTTCGCCGTAATCGTGGATGGGCACCACGTGCGGCTCCTGCAAACGACCGGCGGTGCGGGCTTCGCGTTTCATCCGCTCCCGAAACACCGGGTCCTTGCTGAAGGTCTCCGAGAGCAGCTTGACCGCCACGGTCCACTCCTTGACGGTGTGCTCGGCCTCGTAGACCTCGCCCATCCCACCCCGGCCCAGCAGCCGCTTTAGGTGATACGGCCCAAACTGCGTGCCCACCCGCGAGACCTGCTCATCACTCATCGCCGATCCTCAGCCACCGTAATTGGTCCACCAGGTATGCAGGTCCTCCATGTTGGGCGGATCCCCGTACACGTCGCAAAGCAGGAGTTTGGCCTCGTTCGTCCATATCACGTTCGGGTGGTTCTTGTAAGTGCCGCAGGCGATCATGCCGGCGGTCACCGTCGGGGTGCTGTCGTGATGCCAGCCGTCCGGCGATGCGCCGGCTCCCGGGCAGTTCATCAGCTGTACGGCCGCGACGTCGTCGTCGAACGCCTTCTTCAGCACATCCGCGCTGGCGAACAGCCCGTAGACCGCGCGGGACGGGCCGCCCTGGTTGGTGTTCTGGTCGCAGTCGACCATGGCCAGCGCGTTCACCCAGATGCTGTTCGACTTCGGGGTCGCGGCCGTGCACGCGCCACTGGGATACCCGGCGGGCAGCGCGTTGAGCAGTTTGCTTTGCGCATTGCCGCCCCGGGTGGTGGTCGTCGTGGTCGCGGTCCTGGTGGTCGTGGTCGTCGTGGTGGTCGACGTGCGGTTCGCCTGGGGATTGCTGTCGTCGCCTCCCATGACCAGCGAGATGCCCACGGCGGCGACGACGAGGACCACCACCAGCGCGGCGACGCCGGCGATGATGGGCCAGGGGTTGCGGCGTTTGGGTGGGGGTTGGTTCCAGGCGGGTGCGCCGGTGAACGGTTGCGGGGTCTGCGGTGGCGGTGTGCCCCAATTGGCGTTGGGGGCTTGGTAATAGGGCGGCGGGGTGTGGCTGGCCGCCGGAATCGGACCGCTCTCGGGCCGCCACTGCGGCGCCCCCTGACCGGGCACCGGGGTCGAGCCCGGTGGCGCCGGCGGTGGGGTGTTTGCCGTCGGTACCGGGGGACGCGCCATGGCCGTGTCGGCCGGCGTGGCTGGGGGACCCATCGTGACGGTGCCGGGCAGGGTGGCTTCCTGGCTGCGGCGCAGGATGGTGTCGGCGTGGTCTTGGTCGGGGTTGCTCAGCGCCTCGTGGGCGGCCAGGGCCAGGTCCCCGGCGCTGGCGTAACGCTCCTCGGGTTTTTTGGCCATCCCGCGGGTGATCACCGCATCGAAAGCCTTGGGAATGCCCGGCCGAAGGGCCGTCGGTTGGGGTATCGGATCCATCATGTGCGCTGACACCAGGACACTGGCGCTATCGGCCCGATACGGCGGTGTGCCGGTGAGGCATTCGTACAGCACGCAGGCCAGGGCGTAGATGTCGGCGCGGTAGGTGACCTCGCCGTTGGAAAACCGTTCGGGCGCCATGTATTTCCAGGTCCCCACCGCGGTGCCCAACTGGGTCAGCTTCTCATCGGTGGTGGCACTGGCGATGCCGAAGTCGACCAGATAGGCGAAATCATCGCGAGTGACCAGAATGTTTTGCGGCTTGACGTCGCGGTGCATCACCCCGGCGGCGTGGGCGGCGTCGAGCGCCGAGGCGATCTGGGTGATGATGGCCACCGCACGCGGCGGGGCCAGCGGCCCAAAGCGTTTGAGCACGCTGTCCAAGTCGGTGCCCTCGACCAGGCGCATCTCGACAAACATCTGCCCGTCGATTTCGCCGTAATCGTGGATGGGCACCACGTGCGGCTCCTGCAAACGACCGGCGGTGCGGGCTTCGCGTTTCATCCGCTCCCGAAACACCGGGTCCTTGCTGAAGGTCTCCGAGAGCAGCTTGACCGCCACGGTCCACTCCTTGACGGTGTGCTCGGCCTCGTAGACCTCGCCCATCCCACCCCGGCCCAGCAGCCGCTTTAGGTGATACGGCCCAAACTGCGTGCCCACCCGCGAGACCTGCTCATCACTCATCGCCGATCCTTCACACCCGTCCACCACGCCACCGACACCCAACAATCGCCGGGCACACCGGTCAGCCGCAACCCCCTGACCTAGCAACCCTGACCGTAAGCCCCCGCCCACCGGAACGCACCACGAATCGCGCGATTAGCCCCGCGCCGACGGGTGGCTTACGCGTCGCTGTCGGCGGCGATCTGGAAAGTGAATTCGTAGTCGCAGATGCGGACGTGGTCGCCGTCGCGCAGGGTGGCGGCGGAGCGGATCCGCTCGTGCTGCACATGGACGCCGTTGGACGACCGCAGGTCGTTGATGATGAAGCTGGTGCCCGTGTCGACGATGACGGCATGGTGGCGGCTGACTTTGGGGCTGTCGAGGATGATGTCGTTGTCGCCCAGCCGCCCGATCCGGGTCGCCGCCGCCCGCAGCGGATAGCTGCGCCCCGACGCCTCGTGCAGGTAAGCGATGGCCTGCTGCCCGGACACCATGGTGTGCTGCTCGAGCACCGTCACCGTGTCGACGGCGGCGGTCTTGGCGGTGCGCTTCACGTCCAGCGGCTCTTGGCGCAGGATCTGCTCGTTGAGCGAGCGCAGCGTGGGCCCGGGGTCGATGCCCAGGTCGTCGGCGAGCGTCGCCTTGACGCGGCGGTAGGCGGCCAGCGCGTCGGACTGGCGATCGGTGAGGTAGTAGGCCGTGATCAACTGCGCCCAAAGCGGTTCGCGGTAGGGGTGTTCGGTGGTCAGCGCCTCGAGTTCGGTGATCACGGCGGACGCACGCCCGCAGGCGATTTCGGCCTCCGCCCTGGCGCCATGGACCAGAATCTTCTCCTCGACAAGGGAAGTGGCGAAGGTGTCGACGAATCCGAACTCGCGCAGGTCTTCGAGTACGGGCCCGCGCCATTCCGCCAAGGCGGCCGTCAGGTGCCGGCTGGCGTCTTCGAATTTGCCGGACGCGGCGGCGTGCACGCCCGCGGTCTTTTCGGCGATGAACCGTCCGAGGTCGTAAGCGTTTTCGTCGATGTTGAGCCGGTATCCCGGCGGCGCCGCGGCCAACACCATGCGCGGCTCGATGCCCGCGCCGCCGAGCAGCTTGCGGAGATTGGACACGTAGGAGTGAATGCTGGCCCGCGCCCCCGACGGCGGCTGGTCATCCCACAGGGCCGTGATGAGCCGGTCGACGGCGACCGGGCTGTTGCGGTTCATCAGCAGCAGGGCCAGTACCGCCCGCTGTTTCGGGGTGCCCAAGGCCACCAGGGTGCCGTCAACGCTCATCTCCAGCGGTCCGAGCAGACCGAGTTCGAGACGTTTGTCCACCATCGCGTGTTGGTCCTTCCGTCACTACCTAGCCATTGTGATGGCAATCCCGGCCGATTCGGCGCCAACCCGCGAATACGCGGCCCCGCGGCTTACGCGCGGGTCATGGCGTAGTAGGCGCCCCGGCGCGCCAGCAGCTCGGCGTGACTGCCCTGCTCGACGATCCGGCCGTCGTCGATCACCACGATGCGGTCCGCGTCGCGGATCGTCGAAAGCCGATGCGCGATAATGAAACTCGTGCGATCCCGGCGCAGCTCTGACATGGCGTGGGCGATGAGTGCCTCGGTGCGGGTGTCCACCGAGCTGGTCGCCTCGTCCAGGATCAACAGTTGCGGCCGGGCAAGGAACGCGCGCGCGATCGTGATGAGCTGCTTCTCCCCGGCGCTGATGTTGCCGCCGCCGCCACTGACCCGTGTCTGGTACCCGGCCGGCAGGGTGTGCACGAACCGGTCGACGTATGCCGCCGTGGCGGCTTGCACCACCTCATCGGCAGTGGCCTCCGGTCGCCCGTAGGCGATGTTTTCCTCGATCGTCCCGTCGAAGAGCCAGGTGTCCTGCAGGACCATGCCGATTCGCGACCGCAGCGACTGGCGGCTCATGGTGCTGATGTCGACGCCGTCCACCAAAATCCGCCCGGAGTCGACGTCATAGAACCGCATGAGCAGGTTCACCAACGTGGTCTTGCCGGCCCCGGTCGGCCCGACGATCGCCACCGTGCTCCCAGGCTCCGCGATCATCGACACGTCATGGATCACCGGGACATTCGGGTGGTAGCCGAAGCTCACGTGCTGGAACTCGACCCGTGCGGCACCGGCGTCGGGCGCCGCCGCGGCGGGCACTGGATCCGGTGTTTCCTCGGGCTCGTCGAGCAGGTCGAACACCCGCTCGGCGCTGGCCACCCCCGACTGCAGGGTGTTGTACATGCCGGCCACCTGGCTCAGCGGGGCGTTGAACTGCCGGACGTACTGGATGAAGGCCTGGATGCCGCCGAGGCTGATGCGGCCCGTGGCCACCTGCAGGCCGCCCACCACGGCGACGGCCACGTAGCCGAGGTTGCCGATGAACGCGGTCGCCGGTGCCACCAGGCCCGAGAAGAACTGGGCGCCGAAACTGGCCCGGTACACGTCGTCGTTGCAATCACGGAACTGCTCGCGCGCCGCGGCCTGGTGACCGAAGGTCTTGACCACCGTGAAACCGCTGTAGGTCTCCTCGATGTGAGCGTTGAGGCGACCGATGCTCGTCCATTGCGCCACGAACAGGCGCTGCGCGCGCCGCGCGATCGTGCGCGTCGCCACCAGCGACAGCGGCACCGTGGCGACGGTGATCAGCACCAACAGCGGCGAGATGGACGCCATCATCGCCAGCACCGCGACCACGGTGAGCATCGACGTCACCAGCTGGCTGATGGTCATCGAAAGCGAAGACTGCACGTTGTCGATGTCGTTGGTCACCCGGCTCAGCAGCTCGCCGCGCTGGCGTCCGTCGAAGTAGGACAGCGGAAGCCGGTGGATCTTGTCCTCGACATCGGACCGCAGCGCCACCATGGTGCGCTGCACGGTGACGTTGAGCAGGCGCGCTTGCGCCCAAATCAGCAGCGCGGAAACGAGATACAAGCACAACGCCAGCGCCAGCGTGCGCGCCACCGCGCCGAAGTCGACACCCCGGCCGGGCACCACACCCATCCCGGACAGCAGGTCGGCGAAGGTGTTGTCACCGCGGGTGCGGGCCGCGGCGACGGCTTGCGCCTTGGTGATGCCCGCGGGGAGCTGCCGGCCGATCACGCCGTTGAACAGCAGATCGGTGGCATGGCCAAGGATTCGCGGGACGACGACCCCGATCACCGTCCCGGTGATGCCCAGGCCGATCACCGCAATGCTCAGCCGGCGTTGGGGCGCAAGCCGTTTGGTCAGCCGGGTGGCCGTGCCCCAGAAGTCGCGCGACCGCCCGGCGGGGGCCGGGGTCAACCCCCGGGTGGCGACCGCGGTCATGGCCCGCCCCCGACCTGACCGGACCGCAACGCGCTCACCGACTGTGAGTCGGCGAACTCCGCGTAGGTGGCGCAGTCGGTGAGCAGCGATTCGTGCGTGCCGGTGCCCACCAGCCTCCCGCCGTCGAGGACGACTATCTGGTCGGCCTGCGCGGCGGTCGAAACCCGTTGCGTGACAACGATGACGGTGGCGGCGCCGGCCATCCGCTTGAGCGATGCGCGCACTCGCGCGTCGGTGTGCACGTCGAGCGCGCCGAACGAGTCGTCGAAGAGATAGATGGTGGGACGGCGGATGACCGCCCGCGCGATCGCCAGCCGTTGCCGCTGACCGCCGGAGAAGTTGATGCCGCCCTGGGCCACCCGCATCCGCAGCCCGTCATCGTGGGCGCGCACGAATCCCTCGGCGTCGGCCACTCGCAGCGCTTCCCACATCTCGACGTCGCTCGCGTCGGACTTGCCGTACCGCAGGTTGTCGGCCACGTTCCCGGAGAACAGGTAGCCGCGCTGCGGAACCAGCCCGATCGCGGACCAGAGCCGCTCGGTCTGGTAGTCGCGGACGTCGACGTCGTCGACGAGGACGGCGCCGCCGGTCACGTCGTAGAGCCGGCAGATGAGCGACACCAGCGTCGACTTGCCCGACCCGGTGCTGCCGACGATGGCCGTGGTGGTTCCGGGCCGCGCCGTGAACGAAATGTCTTGCAGCACTGGGCGGTCGGCGCCCGGGTAGCTGAACGTCACGCCGGCCAAGCGCACCATGCCGGTGATGCCGCCGAGCGGGAAGGCCGGCGCGTGCGGGTCGTTGACCGCGGCCTCGGTGGCGAGCACCTCGGTGATGCGTTCGGCGCACACGGACGCTCGCGGCAGCACCACCAGCGTCATGGTCGCCATCAACACCGCCATCAGGATCTGGGTGAAGTAGGCCAGGAAGGCGGTCAGCGAGCCGACCTGCATCTGGCCGCGATCGATGCGCAACCCGCCGAACCAGATCAGCGCGACGCTGGACACGTTGACGGTCAGCGTGGTCACCGGCAGCATCACCGCCTGCCAATTGCCGGCCGTCAGCGCGGTGTTCGACAACGCGGCGTTGGCGCGGGCGAACCGGTCGCGCTCGTAGCCTTCGCGCGCGAAGGCCCGGACCACCCGGACGCCGGACAGCTGGTCGCGCATCACCCGGTTGATGCCGTCGATCAGGAACTGCATCCGGCGGAACAGGGGCAGCATGTGCGACATCACCCAGTAGTTGGCCACGGCCATGACGGGGACGCTGACCAGCAGCAGCCACGTCAGCGCGGCCTCTTGGTGGATGGCCATCAGGATTCCGCCGATGCACATGATCGGCGCGGTGACCAACACGGTGCTCGATATCTGAACCAGGTATTGGATCTGGCGGACGTCGTTGGTGCTGCGCGTCAGCAATGTGGGCGCACCGAAGCGGGCGGTCTCGTGCTCGGAGAAGGTGGTGATGTGGTTGAACATGGCCGCGCGCAGGTCCCGGCCGAACCCCATCCCGGTCCGCGAGCCGAAGTAGACCGCCCCGATCGCGCACAGCGCCTGCAGCCCGGTGACCGAGAGCATGACCATGCCGAGCCGCACGATGGTCGCCGTGTCACCCTTGGCGACGCCCTCGTCGATGATCGCGGCGTTGACGGTGGGCAGGTACAGCGACGCCAGCGTGCTGATCAGCTGGAGCACCATCAGCACCGCGACCGGCCGCCGGTACGGCCGGATGTACTGGCGCAGCAGTGCCAGGAGCATTTCGTAAGCGTCGCACACGGGACGCCCGCCGGTGGCCAGCCACCGCCGGACGGCCCAATCCGCGCACCGCATCCGCCGGCGCGGCTGAAACGCCTGCTCAGGCGCGTCGGTGGTTGACCCGCTGAGCTGCCGCTACAGTGCATCGTGTGGACCGGCAGCAGGCTGAGCAGAAGCAGGGTAGCGGTGCGGCGTAACTCGAGGGCGCTGGCCGTTGCGGCGTCGGCCCTGGCGATTTTGGTCCCGGCGGTTGCCGCGTGCTCCGATTCCGGCGGCAACAAACCGGGGGCGACGTCCTCGTCCTCGCCCGGTAACTCCGAGGGTCATCACGGGCCGATGTTCCCGCAGTGCGGCGGCATCAGCGATCAGACGGTGGCGGAGCTGACCAAGGTAACCGGCCTGATCAACACCGCCAGGAACTCCGTCGGATGCCAGTGGCTGGCGGGCGGCGGCATCCTCGGCCCGCACTTCTCCTTCTCCTGGTATCGCGGAAGCCCGATCGGGCGCGAGCGCAAGACCGAGGAGCTGTCGCGCGCCAGCGTCGACGACATCAACATCAACGGCCACAGCGGGTTCATCGCCATCGGCAACGAGCCCAACCTCGGTGACTCGCTGTGCGAGGTGGGCATCCAGTTCCAGGATGACTTCTTCGAATGGTCGATCAGCTTCAGCCAGAAGCCGTTTCCGCCGCCCTGCGACATCGCCAAGGAACTGGCGCGCCAGTCGATTGCGAACTCGAAATGACCAGAAGAAGCGTCCGCGCCGCCGTAGCCGTCTTGATCACCTCGCTGGTGGTGATGACGGGGTGTTCGAGGTCGGTCGGCGGCACCGCCGTCAAGGCGGGGGGCCCGACCCGCAACAACAACTCCCAGCAGCAGTACCCGAACCTGCTCAAGGAGTGTGAGGTGCTCACCAGCGACATCCTGGCCAAGACGGTGGGCGCCGACCCGCTCGACATTCAGAGCACGTTCGTGGGCGCCATCTGCCGATGGCAGGCGGCCAACCCGGCGGGGCTGATCGACATCACCCGGTTCTGGTTCGAGCAGGGCAGCCTCAGCAACGAACGCAAGGTCGCCGACTTCTTGAAGTACAAAGTCGAGACGCGGAACATCGCCGGAATCGATTCGATCGTGATGCGCCCGGACGACCCGAACGGCGCGTGCGGGGTCGCCAGCGACGCCGCCGGGGTGGTCGGCTGGTGGGTCAATCCCCAGGCGCCCGGCATCGACGCGTGCGGTCAGGCCCTCAAGCTGATGGAGCTGACGCTGGCCACCAACTCGTAGCGGGCTAGCGCGGCACCTCGAACCCGATCAGTGCGGCGCGCCCGAGTTCGAGACCCTTCCAGCCGGACGGCACGGTCAGCACGGCGATCGCCGACGTCGGATACTTGACCGAAATCCGTTCGGCCGCAGCGGCATCGGTGCCCTCGCCGGCCAGTCCGAGGGCCAGGTCGGACATCGTCGGCTCGTGACCCACGACCAGCAGCGTCTGCACGTCGTCGCCGACCGCGTTGATCTCCTCGATCATGGTGCCGGCCGTGGCCCCGTACAGCCGCTCGCTATAGCGCACCGGCGCGTCGACGTGCGTGTTGGCCAACGTCTCTCGTGCGCGTGTCGCGGTCGAGCACAGCACGGCATCGACGGCAGGGACGTTGGCGCGCAGCCAATCACCGGCGAGCCCGGCTTCTCGGATCCCGCGCGGCGCCAACGGCCGCTCGTGATCGGCTACGCCGGGCGGGTAATCGGATTTCGCGTGACGCATCAACAGCAGCGTGCGGTCATCTCCCACGGCAGACACGCTAATCCTTACGCCGCGTCGTCGTCATCATCGTCATCCCGGAGGAGTTGGGTGGCAGCCTGCCGCACGCGATCGCCGAGGCGACGCTGATCAGCCGGGCCGCGGCGTCGAGGCGGGTGAAAGAGGCCGTCGAGTTGGGGCGCGGCCGGTG
>NZ_LZJX01000100.1:0-22470 GCF_001667595.1 Mycobacterium sp. E2989
ACCACGACCACCTGGACACCGTGGAGCTGTTCGGCACCCAGACCGGCGACACGACCGATAAGTTCGACCGCTGCTCGTGGCACACCGGCCCGGCGCAGCTGCCCATCCTCGACGACGCGGCGGCCTGGTTCGTCGGCGAGATCCTCGAGCGTTTCTCGCTGGGCGACCACGTCGGGCATCTGCTCGCGCCCGTCGACGGCAGCCCGCCGCGCGAACTGGAGAGCTGGGTGTCCTTCGGCGACGTCCGGCACCTCGAACCCGGCCACGAGGCGTAGCGGTGATCCCCCGGGTGGGCACCGTCGCCGGCATCACCGAGCTCGCGTCGTTCTACGCCGATCCGCCGCAGGGCGTGCGGGCCAACATGATCTTCAGCGCCGACGGCGCCGCCGCGTTCGCCGGCCGGGCCGGCCCGCTGTCGTGCCCCACCGACCAACAGCTGCTGAGGATCCTGCGCGGCTTCGCCGACGTCGTCCTGGTGGGCGCCGGCACCGCGCGCGCCGAGAACTACGGCCCGGTGCGGCTCACCGATTCGGAACGAACCGTGCCGCCCCCGATCGCGGTGATCAGCCGCAGCGGCCGGCTCCCCGAAAGGCTGTTCAGCCGCCCCGAGCAGCCCCCGATCGTGGTCACCTGCGCGCGCGCCGCGGCCGCGCGCGACGACGCCGGCCGACGGCTCCTGGTGGCCGGCGAGGACTCCGTCGACGTGGCGCGCGCCGTCGCCCTGCTGCGCGAACAGGGCATGCACCGCATCCTGTGCGAGGGCGGTCCGACCGTGCTGGACGAGCTGGTGGAAGCCGACGCCGTCGCGGAGATCTGCGTGACGCTGGCCCCCAAACTCGCCGCGAGCCAGCCCGCGGGCCACCGGCCCACCCCGTCGCCGCTGCCCGCGCCGGTGGCGATGCGCCTCGAGCACGCGCTGGCTTGCGAAGACTACGTGTTCTTGAAATATCGCCGCTGAATTCCGCTCGACATGCAGCCGACCACACCGCTTCCTATGATGGAAATGCCCGGTTGCGTGCGCGTATCGAATCGCCTGCGCGGCATCGTCTTCAGTTCATCGCCGTCCACTTTCTCGAGCCACACAGAGGAGGAATATCGGCCAGGTGAGCAGCGCAAAAGACGACCACGACTACCGCAATCTGGCGGTGAACCGGCTGCGGCCCAGCGAAGTTCAATGGGCGCTCAACCACGACGCCGTGCACGGGATCGCGTACGCCTTCAAGAATCCCGTCGCCGTCGCCGAATCCCTCGACGATCCGGACGACGACAGAATGACCTATCTCATCCGCGTCAAGCGTGACGATCTGGCGAACGCACTGGGCAGGATCAACGACTGGATCACCGAAAACCCCGGCCCCGCCGGGATGCAGGCGTTCGGATTCGTCCGGGCGCTGTCACGCGAGGGGCTGCGCGAACGCACCACCGGTGACGACGATTAATCGCTTGCCCAACTGGCTGGCTTTCGCTATTCGTCGTGCCCTCCGGCCGGCGAAACCTTAGCCTTATGCCTGCGCACGGTCGGTGACTGAGGAGTCGGGATGGGTGACACGACCGCGGATACGCGGGAGGGTTCGCAGTTCGGGCCCTATCGGCTGCGGCGGCTGATCGGCCGCGGCGGCATGGGCGACGTCTACGAGGCGGAGGACACGGTCCGGGAGCGCACCGTCGCGCTCAAGCTGATGTCGCAGACGCTGTCCAACGACCCGGTCTTCCGCTCCCGCATGCAGCGCGAGGCCCGCACCGCGGGCCGGCTGCAGGAACCCCACGTCGTCCCGATCCACGACTTCGGCGAAATCGACGGCCAGCTCTACGTCGACATGCGCCTGATCGACGGCAAAGACCTGGCCTCGATGCTGAGCCGGTATGGGCCGCTCGCCCCGCCCCGGGCGGTGGCGATCGTGCGCCAGATCGGCTCGGCGCTGGACGCCGCCCACGCCGCCGGGGTCCTGCATCGCGACGTGAAGCCGGAGAACATCCTGGTGAGCGGCGAGGACTTCGCCTACCTGGTCGACTTCGGGATCGCCAGTGCCACCGCAGACGAGAAGCTGACGCAGATCGGCACCACGGTGGGCACGGTCAAGTACATGGCCCCGGAGCGGTTCAGCGACTCCGAGGTGACCCAGCGGGCCGACATCTACGCGCTGGCCTGCGTCTTGTACGAATGCCTGACCGGGTCCCCGCCCTACACCGGCGACCAGATCAGCGTGATGGGCGCCCACCTGCACCAGGCGATCCCCAAGCCCAGCGCCGCGCGGCCCGGCATCCCCGCGGCCTTCGACGGGGTGATCGCCCGCGGCATGGCCAAGGACCCCGCGGATCGCTACGCCACCTGCGGGGACCTGTCGTCGGCGGCGTACGCGGCACTGGCCGAGCCGGACCAGGACCGGGCCACCGACATCCTGCAGCGCAGCCAGGTCGCGCGGGTGCCGGCCGCGCCCGCCGAACAGCGGCCCTCGGGGGCCCCCCAGGCTCCGCCCGCGTACGCCCCGTCGTCCGGCCCGATGTGGGCGCCGACGCCCCCGGTGCCCCAGCCGACGGGCTGGGGCGGCTCCCCCACCTGGGGGCCCGCCACCACCGGGACGCCGTGGGGCCAACCGCCGCGGCCGAGCAGGAAGCCCTGGCTGTGGGCCGGCGCCGCCGGCGTCGCCCTGGTGGCCATCGTCGGCGTGGTCCTCGCCGTCGTGCGGCCGTGGGAACCGTCGGCGCCGACGACGACGCCGACCAAACCACCGCCACCGGCGGACGCCGTCGCGCTCCGCGTCCTCGACGACGGCGTGTTCGTCGGCAGCTCGGCGGCCGCGACGACGATCGACATCTTCAACGAACCCATCTGCC
This sequence comes from Mycobacterium sp. E2989, assembly GCF_001667595.1. Lineage (NCBI taxonomy): Bacteria > Bacillati > Actinomycetota > Actinomycetes > Mycobacteriales > Mycobacteriaceae > Mycobacterium > Mycobacterium sp. E2989. The sequence continues at coordinate 2,836 of NZ_LZJX01000100.1, forward strand.
CGCCGTGCGGAAGCTTCATCCGGTCGAACGCGGGGGACATCGAAACCGCCGTGAACAACAAGAAGCTCGCGGTGCGCTACCACCTGCTCGACTTTCTCGACGACAAGTCGCACAGCAAGAACTACTCGACGCGGGCCGTGGCGGCGTCGTACTGCGTTGCCGCGCAAAACGACCCGAAGCTGTACACCGACTTCTATTCGGGCTTGTTCGCCAGCAACTTCCAGCCGGCCGAGGACGCCGCGGAGGACCGCACCGACGGCGAACTGGCGCAACTGGCCAAGACCGTGGGCGCTGACGCCGAGGTGATGACCTGTATCAAGTCCGGAGACGACGTCGGCTCGGGCAAGGCGAAATCCGCGGCCGGTTACGCGACGCTGGCCGGGCTGGGCGCCAACTCCACCCCGTTCGTGTGGGACGGCACCGCGTCGGTGAACTATTCCGACCCGACCTGGCTGACGAAGCTCCTCGGATGACGATGAGCGATGACATCAGGGCGACCGACGACGACCGCAACCGGACGTGCCAGCTGCTCGACGCGGCGCTCGGTGACGGCCAGCTGTCCACCGAAGAGCACCGCGAACGGGTGAGCGCCGCCACCCGGGCCACGACGCTGCGGGAGCTGCAATCGCTGGTGACCGACCTGCAGGCGCACCCCGCCGTCTCGCCGGCGGCACCACCGCGGATCGACCGCCGGGTCTGGATCGCCGCGGCCGTGGCCGTCGTGCTGCTCGGCGCCGGCACCACCTGGGCGCTGCAACGCGACACCGGCTCGGCGCCGACGGCGTCGTCGACCACGTCCACCGCCACGGCGGCGAGCGCCCCCTCGGCCGCGACCACCAGCCCGACACCCCCGCCGCCGCAGCTGTTGTCGCTGAGCGGGGTGACCGGGGTGCTGGCCCAAATGCGGGCCCAGTTCGGCGACACACTGGGTTACCAACTGAACATCTATCAGGACCAGGTCGTGGTCCAGCGACCCGACACCGCGAACGCCCAGAAGCTGGTGACGTGGCTTTACCGCGACGGCAATTGGGCGACCGTGGGATCCAAAAGCTCCGTGCCCTCCCGCTTGACGGTCGGCGACCTCGGCAAGTTCGACGTGCAAGCGGTCGTCGGCGTCGTGCAGCAAGCGCCCCAGACCCTGCACGTTTACGACGCCAACCGGGTGTTCCTGGCGATCGAGTCGCGCAAGGACGGCGGCCTGAACCTGCGCATCAACGTCTCCGACGGCGCCCTGTCCGGCACCATCGCGCTGGCCCCGGACGGCACCGTCACGCAGGTCTCTCCCCCGGCCCGCTGACGGGATTGATCGCGATGGGAGTCAGGCGATGACCGGCGCGCAGGGCTCGCGGGTGGGGACGATGTTCGGCCCCTACCGGCTGATGCGACTGCTCGGCCGGGGCGGGATGGGCGAGGTCTACGAGGCCGAGCACACCGTCAAGCAGTGGACGGTGGCGCTGAAGCTGATGTCGCACACCTTCAGCCAGGATCCGGTGTTCCGCAAACGCATGGAACGCGAGGCCCGCATCACGGGCCGGCTGCTCGAGCCCCACGTGGTCCCGATCCACGATTACGGCGAGATCGACGGGCAACTGTATCTCGAGATGCGCCTCATCGAAGGCGTCGATCTGGCCAGCCTGCTGGAACGGGACGGACCGCTTCCGGCGCCGCGGGCGGTGGCCATCATCCACCAGATCGCCTCGGCCCTCGACGCCGCACACGCCGCCGGCGTGACCCACCGCGACGTCAAACCGCAGAACATCCTGATCACCGGCGACGACTTCGCCTACCTCGCCGACTTCGGGATCGCCAGCGCGACGTCCGACGAGAAACTCACCCAACTGGGCACCGCGGTCGGCACCATGAAATACATGGCGCCCGAACGGTTTTCGAGCGAGGAGGTAACCCCCCGCGCCGACGTCTACGCGCTGGCCTGCGTGCTGTACGAATGCCTGACCGGCGCACCGCCCTACCGCGGCGACAGCACCGCGACGCTGATCAGCGCGCACATGATGCAGCCCATTCCCAAGCCCAGCGAGCACGGGTCCGGCGTGAGCCCGGCGTTCGACCCGGTGGTCGCCGGCGGCATGGCCAAGAATCCGATCGAGCGCTACCCCACCGCCGGCGCCCTGGCCGACGCCGCGCACAGGGCGCTCAGCAGCCCCGAGCGCGAACGCGCCGAGACGATCCTGCGGGAAAGTGAAATCGTCTCTCCCGCAGCCGAATTCGGGCAGCAGACAGAGCCGCGCGGGCGTCACCGCTGGCCGATCGTCGCCGCCGCCGTGGTGGCCGTCGCCGCCGTCGGCGCCGTCGGGATCTGGCTGGCGCTCAAACCCTCGGGCCAGCGGCACGCCAAGGCCACCGTCGCGAAAACCCCACCGCCGTCATCGGCCGCCCCCAACGACCAACAGGCCCGGCTGATCAGCCTGCTCCCGCCCGGCTACCTGGCCGGCACGTGCACGCCCGCCACCCCGGAGTCGGGCAGCATCTGGGTGCACGCGGTGGCGATGGTGACCTGCGGGCAGAACACCCAGCCCGGCGGCCCCAGCCGGGCCACCTATGGGCTGTTCGCGACGCCCGACCGGCTGAAGAAGGCCTTCAACGACGACATCGCGAACGTCAGCCTGGTGAACTGCCCCGGCGAGGGGCGCTCGCCCGTCAGCTGGCACTACGACCAGACGCCCAACGACATGGCCGGGCTGATCGCCTGCGGCACCTACAACAATCACCCGAACGTGATCTGGACCAACGACGAGAAGCTCATGCTCAGCGACGTGTCCGGCGACCCGGCCAGCGTCGAGGACCTGCACACGTGGTGGGACGCCTACGGCTGACCCCTACAGGATGTAGAGCATCTCCTGGTAGGTCGGCAGCGGCCACAGGTCGTCGGCCACAACGCCTTCCAGCGCGTCGGCGGCGGCGCGCACCGCGTCCATCGCCGGCAGCAGCGCCTCCTGCGCGTGCTTGGCCTCCTCGAGCGCCGATTCCGCCGAATGCTGCGACAGCGCCTCGGTCAGGGTCCCCAGTGCGGTGGTGAGGTCGGCGAGCGGGGCCGACACCGATTCCAGCGCAGTGATGTTCGGCTCCAGGCCGGCGGCCTTCAACGTGGCGACGTTCTGGGCCAGCTCTGTCTGGTAGCGCAGGGCCGCCGGCAGGATGACCGTCGTCCCGATCTCCAGGGCCAACTTCGCCTCGACGCCGATGGTCAGCGCGTACTGCTCCAGCCTGACCTCGTAGCGGCTGTGCAGCTCGCGTTCGTTGAAAACCCCATATTTCTCGAAGACTTCGACGGATTCGGGCTTGATGAGTTCCGGAATAGCGTCCAGCGTCGTCTTGAGGTTGGGCAACCCGCGCTCGGCGGCCTCGATCTGCCAGTTCTCCGAATAGCCGTCCCCGTTGAACACCACCGCGCCGTGATCGGTGATGATCTCGGTGAGCAGCTTCTGCACCGCCGCGTCGAAATCCTCGCCGGCCTCGACGGCCCGCTCCAAAGTCGTTGCGATGTAGTCGAACGAGTCGGCCATGATCGTGTTGAGGACGATCATCGGCACGGCGACCGTCTGTCCCGATCCAGGCGCGCGGAACTCGAACCGGTTTCCGGTGAACGCGAAGGGGCTGGTCCGGTTGCGGTCGCCGGGATCGGTCGGCAGCGGCGGCAGGGTGTCGACGCCGATGATCATGGTGCCCTTGCCCTTTGACGAGGTCGCCGCGCCCTTGGCGATCTGCTCGAACACGTCGGCGAGCTGCTCGCCGAGGAAGATCGAGATGATCGCCGGCGGCGCCTCGTTGGCGCCCAGCCGGTGGTCGTTGGTGGCGGAGGCGACCGACACGCGAAGCAGCCCGCCGAACTTGTGCACGGCGCGGATCACCGCGGCGCAGAACACCAGGAACTGGGCGTTCTCGTGCGGCGTGTCGCCCGGCACCAGCAACGAACCCAGCTCCGCATTGCCCACCGAGAAGTTGACGTGTTTGCCCGAGCCGTTGACACCGGCGAACGGCTTCTCGTGGAAAAGGCATTCCATGCCATGCTTTTTCGCCAGCGTCTTGAACACCGTCATCAGCAGCTGCTGGTGGTCGGACGCGATGTTGGCGCGCTCGAACATCGGCGCCACCTCGAACTGGCCGGGGGCGACCTCGTTGTGCCGGGTCTTGGCGGGGATGCCGAGTTTGAACAGCTCCCGTTCGGTGTCCATCATGAAGCCGAGCACCCGCTCGGGCACCGACCCGAAGTAGTGGTCGTCGAATTCCTGCCCCTTGGGCGGCTTGGCGCCGAACACGGTCCGCCCGGCGTTGATCAGGTCCGGCCGCGCCAGGAAGAAGTGCCGGTCGACCAGGAAGTACTCCTGTTCCGGCCCGCAGAAGGACACCACCTTGTTGAGGTCCTTGTGGCCGAACAGCGTCAGAATGCGTTCGGCGTGGACGCCCATCGCCTGCTGGCTGCGCAGCAGCGGCGTCTTGTAGTCGAGCGCCTCACCGGTCATCGACACGAATACCGTTGGGATGCAGAGCGTGTTGCCGTTCGGGTTCTCCAGCACGTAGGCGGGGCTGGTCACGTCCCAGCCGGTGTAGCCGCGCGCCTCGAAGGTGCTGCGGAGCCCGCCCGAGGGGAAGCTGGAGGCGTCTGGCTCACCCTGGATCAGGGTCTTGCCCGCGAACTCGGCGAGGGTCTGGCCGTCGGAGACGGGTTCTAAGAAGCTGTCGTGCTTCTCGGCGGTCAGCCCGGTCATCGGGTAGAAGACGTGCGCGTAATGGGTGGCGCCCTTCTCCAGCGCCCAATCCTTCATCGCGACCGCGACCGCGTCGGCCACCGCGGGGTCCAGCTTGGCGCCCTTGTCGATGGTCGCCACGACGGACTTGTACACCGCCTTGGGCAGCCGCGCCTGCATCTCCGCCTTGGTGAAGACATTGGAGCCGAAGATCTCCCCCGGCAGTTCGCCCGGGACGAAGCTGACCGCGGGGGGAACGTATGCCTCGACATTGTTGATCGCCTGAAGGCGCACCGCATTACCGCTCAATGGAATTCCTATCGCTGAGGGGCCCCGTCTAGTGGACCGACTCACATTAGGAATTCTCGATGGCGGAATTGTTACGCCCGCGTCACCGGTATCGCCGCGATGGTTTCAAACGGAAGACGGGCCGCGGTCGTCGGCCCCGGCCTCGTCGACCGTCAGCGGCAGCGCGAGCTCTTCGAGCGGGCGCCGCTCGGCCGCGATCCCGAGCCACAGCTCGACCAGGCCCGCGATCGCCATCACCGCGGCGCCGGTCAGGAACGACCACATCACCTGGCCGCGCTCCCCGGAATTGATCAGCTGCCCGAACAGCAGCGGGCCGGTGATGCCGCCGATCGCGGTGCCCACGGCGTAGAAGAACGCGATCGCCAGCGCCCTGGTCTCCATCGGGAAGATCTCGCTGACCGTCAGGTAGGCGGCGCTGGCGCCCGCCGAGGCCAGGAAGAACGCGACCGCGAGGACGGCGATGAACGTCCAGACGCCGCCGGTCCGGGTCACGAAGAGGACCGCGAGGACCACGGCCACGACCGCCGACCCGAGGTAGGTGGCCGTGATCATCGGCTTGCGGCCGACGGTGTCGAACAGGTGGCCCAGCGCCAGCGGCCCGACGAAATTGCTGAGCGCCCAGAGGATGAAGAACAGCGGCACCTTGCCCGACGGCACGCCGTAGAACCCGCTCAGCAGCGTGCCCAGGTTGAACGTCACGCCGTTGTAGAGGAACGCCTGCCCGGTGAACAGCGCCAGCCCGAGCACCGCGCGCCGCGGGTAGAGCTTGAACGCCACCCGGGCGATTTCCCGGAACGAAATCGTCTGCCGCTGGCGGATTCTGAGCTTGCGCCCCTGCGGCTCGGGCAGCGGCTCCCCGGTTTCGCGCTCCACCGCCTCCTCGATCTCGCCGACCACCCGCTCGGCCTCCTCGTCGCGGCCGTGGATGAACAACCACCGCGGGCTTTCCGGGACGTTGCGCCGGACCAGGAGCACGAAGATGCCGAAGATGGCGCCCACGCCGAAGGCGAGCCGCCAGCCGATGTTGGGCGCGAAGTTCGACGTGTCGAGCAGGACGAGGGCGCCGGCGGCTCCCGCCGCCGACCCGAGCCAGTAGGTCCCGTTGATGATGAGGTCGACGCGACCGCGCAGGCGCGCGGGGATCAACTCGTCGATCGCCGAATTGATCGCGGCGTACTCGCCGCCGATGCCGGCGCCGGTGAAGAACCGTGCGACGAAGAAATACCAAGGGGCGAAAGCGAATGCGGTCGCGACGGTGGCGGCCAGGTACACGGCGAGGGTCAACATGAACAGATTGCGCCGGCCGAAGCGGTCGGTCAGGTGGCCGAAGAACAGCGCGCCCAGGCACGCGCCGGCGATGTAGAACGCGGCGGCCATGCCGATCTGCGCCGCGTTCAGGTCGATGCCGCTGCCCTTCTCGGTGAGGCGAGCGGACACGTTGCCGACCATCGTGACCTCGAGCCCGTCGAGGATCCACACCCCGCCGAGCCCGATGACGACGCGCCAGTGGAACCGCGACCAGGGCAGCCGGTCCAGGCGCGCCGGCACGTGGGTGGTGATGGTTCCGGTTTGCACGCTTCCGCTCATCTGGCTCCAATCCGAATGACGTTCCCCAGCATTACCCAGACGAGCCGCAAGGCAAGCATCAACCGCGGTCGGCGCGCGACTCCTCGGGGGTCCAGGCCGCCGGCTGGCCGGGGTGGCCGGGGAACAGGAAGTCGATGAAAGCCGCGGCGGTGGGCTGGGGTTCGTGGTTGGCCAGCCCCGGTCGCTCGTTGGCCTCGATGAAGGCGTACTCGGCGCCGGTGACGTCGGGCACCAGCAGGTCGATGCCCGTCACGGGGATGCCGATCGCCTCGGCCGCCGTCACCGCGACCCGGCACAGCTCCTGGTTCACCACGGCGGTGACGTCGTGGATGGTTCCGCCCTGGTGCAGGTTGGCGGTGCGGCGCACGCGCAGGCGGCTGCCCTGGGGCAGCACGTCGTCCAGCGACCAGCCCGCCTCGGCGACCGTCGCCTCGGTGAGGTCGTCGAGCGGGATGCGGGACTCGCCGCCGGTGGCCGCCGATCGCCGCCGGCTTTCGGCCGCGATCAGGTCGCGGATGCTGTGCTCCCCCGTGCCGATGATCTCGGGCGGCATCCGCAGCGCCGCCGCCACCACCCGGCCGTCGATCACCACCAGCCGCAGGTCGTCGCCCTGCACCCGCTGCTCGATCAGCACGTCCGGGTAATGCTGGCGGGCGCGGGCCAGCGCGGCGGCCAGGTCCTCGGGGCCGTTGTCGGCGGTGACGCCGACCGTGATGCCCTTCCCCTGCTCGCCGCGGGTCGGTTTCACCACCACCTCGCCGACCTCGGTGAGGAAGTTGTAGTCGCCCTCGTCGAAGGTGGCCAGCCGGGCGCGGGGCACGGTGATCCCGGCCTCCGAAACCAGGCGGCGCGTCAGGCGCTTGTCGTCGCAACGGCACATGGCCACCGCCGAGGTGTATTCGGACAGCGATTCGCGGGTGACGACGCTGCGGCCGCCGTGGGTGAGCCGCATCTCGCCGGTCTCGGCGTCGAGCACCTCGACCCAGATGCCCCGACGCAGCGCCTCGTCGGCGATGATCCGGGCGTAGGGGTTGAGGTCGTCGACCGTCTCGGGCGGCGGGCTGAACAGCGGCTCGTTGATCGCGTTCTTGCGCTTGATCGCCAGCACCGGAACGCGGACGAAGCCGAGCTTCTCGTACAGGCCGATGGCGGCGGCGTTGTCGTGCGCGACGGACAGGTCCATGTAGGCGCGGCCCGCGTCGCGGAAGCGCTCGGCCAGGGCACGGGTCAGCGCCGCCCCGATGCCGGGGAGGCCGGCCGCGGGGTCGACGGCCAGGGTCCACAGGCTCGATCCCTGCTCCGGGTCGGAGAACAGCAGCTCGTGGTCGACGCCGGTCACCGTGCCCACCACCGCGCCGTCGGCGTCGCGCACGGCCAGCAGATAGGTCACCGCCGGCACATTCAGGTGGTTGTTCCAGATGACGTCGACGCCGGCCGGGACCATTCCGCAACGCACGTAGACGCGGTTCATCGCGTCGGCGTCGACCGGGTCGTTCAGCGTGCGCACGGTCACGCCGAGCGGCGCGGCCGACAGCTCCTCGGCGGTGGACTCGGTGAACCGCAGCCGATAGGTGTGGCTGGGGTCGATGAAAAGCTCGGTGGGCGCTTCGGCGACCACGACGTGGGATTCGCGCGCGTAGATGCAGATGTCGCGGCGCCCGGGCCCCTCCCGCCGCAGCGCCTCCACCAGCTGGTGGGCGTCGGCGAAGGTCTGCCCGAAAATTAGTCGGCCCCAACCCAATTCGAGCTCGACATCCTTGGCCATCGCCTCGACCAACTCCGGCGGTGACGCGTCGTGCAGACCGAGTGTGATCGCCTCGGTGTGGTCGCCGGAGGGATCGATGACGGTCATGCCACGGGGCCCGAAATGCCGTGCCGCTGCAGCCAGAGTTCGAGCAGGGCGATCTGCCAGAGTTCGTTGCCGCGCAACGGGGTCAGCTTGCCGTTGGGGTCGGCCAGCAGGGCGTCGACCGCCTCGGTGCGAAACAGGCCGCGCTCCTTGGCAACTGGGGCATAGAGCGCGTCGCGCACCATGTCGAGGTAGGGGCCCTCGAGGTGGGTCAGCGCCGGAACGGGGAAGTATCCCTTGGGCCGGTCGATGACCGCCGACGGAATCACCCGCCGCGCCGCCTGTTTGAGGACGCCCTTGCCTTCGTGGGCGATCTTGAGCTCCGGCGGGCAGGTCGCCGCGAGCTCGACCAACTCGTGATCCAGGAACGGCACCCGGCCCTCCAGGCCCCAGGCCATGGTCATGTTGTCGACGCGCTTCACCGGGTCGTCCACCAGCATCACGGTGGTATCCAGCCGCAGCGCCCGGTCGACGCCCGTCTCGGCGCCCGCCCGGGCGAAGTGCTCGGTGACGAAGCGCTCGCTGGGGTCGTCCGCCGCCATGATGCCCGGGCCCAGCAGGCCCGCCAGCTCCGCCGAATCGCGATCGAAGAAGGCGCCGCGGTATTCGGCCACCGAACCCTGCAGCGACGCCGCGGCCGGCGAACCCATCGGCGGGTACCAGTGGTAGCCGGCGAACACCTCGTCGGCGCCCTGGCCGGACTGCACGACCTTCACGTGGCGCGCCACTTCCTGGCTGAGCAGGTAGAAGGCAACACAGTCGTGGCTGACCATCGGCTCGCTCATCGCGCCGATGGCGCCGTCGAGCGCGGGCAGCATCCGGTCCGTTCCGATGCGGATCTGGTGGTGGTCGGTTTCGAAGCGCTGGGCGATGATGTCGGACCACCGGAACTCGTCGCCCTCGACGCCACCGGCGGACTCGAAGCCGATGGAGAAGGTCATCAGGCCGTGCTGGCCCGCCTCGGCGAGCAGGCCGACGATCAGGCTGGAGTCGACGCCCCCGGACAACAGGCAGCCGACCGGCACGTCGGCCACCAGCCGGCGCTTGACCGCGACGCGAAGCGCGTCCAGCACCGCCTCTTCCCAATCGCTCTCCGACCAGCCGGCGCGGTCGGCGCGCCGGGTGAAGTCGGGTGTCCAGTAGGTGGTGGTGGTGCGCCGGCCGTCGGGTTCGATGGCGATCAGCGAAGCGGGTGGGACCTTGCGGACGCCCCGCAGGATGGTCAGCGGCGCCGGGACCACCGAGTGGAACGTCATGTAGTGGTGCAACGCCTGGGCGTCGATGCGGGTGTCCACACCACCGCCGGCCAGCAGCGCCGGCAGGGCCGAGGCGAACCGGATCCGGTGGCTGTCCTCGGTCAGGTAGAGCGGCTTGATCCCGAGCCGGTCGCGGCCGAGCAACACCCGGCCGCTGTCGCGTTCGACGATGGCGAAGGCGAACATGCCGTGCAGGTGGCTGACGAAGTCGTCGCCCCAGTGGCGGTAGGCCTTGAGCAGCACCTCGGTGTCACTGTGCGAGAAGAACCGGAAGCCGTGCCCGCTGAGTTCGCGGCGCAGCTCCTTGTAGTTGTAGATGCAGCCGTTGAAGGCGATGGCCAGACCCAGTTCCGAATCGACCATCGGCTGGGCGCCGGCCTCGCTCAGGTCGATGATCTTGAGCCGGCGGTGGCCGAGCGCGACACGCCCCTGCGACCAGGCGCCCGACGCATCGGGACCCCTCGGGGCCATCACGGCGGCCATTGCGGACACCGCTGCTACGTCGGGGACCCGCCCGTCGAGCCGTACCTCCCCGGTGACTCCGCACACTCCTTGGACCATACCGAAGGCGGTCGCGGCGCGCCCTAACGGCCACTGTGAAATGCGTCGGTGCGGCGGTCCGGTCCGCGGCGGTATCGGCGGCAAAGCGGATGCCGCCGGCGGGTTACACCGCGCCTGTTAAATCTTGGTTGCGCTCTGCTCTCGCCGTTCACGGCCGGGCGGTCCGGCCGTCGCCGTCCGTCCCGAGCGGGTTGTCTGGTCGCCGAGACGCGCGGAGCGCCGCCGGTGAATGGGACCGCAGGCGGCGCAACCCTTTTCGACGCCCCGCCGCCGGCCCGGACCCGGGCGCCGTCCGGGGGTGACCACCCATTTTCCCGGCCGAGTGGGGCCGATTTGTGTGAGGTGGCGCGATCAACGCCGGCGAGAAGGGTGCCTCGGTTCTGGTTAATGTTCAGCCACCGTTATGGCAGGGAGTGCGGTGGCCACTTTGAGGAAGACCTTGACGCGAGTGATTGTCGGCGCGGTGATGCTTGCGGGGGGCGGATTGCTTTTCGCGGCGCCCGCGTCCGCCGATCAACACGATGACGCGTTCATCGCGGAGATTCAGCGCAGCGGGATCGTCTTCACCGATCGCGGGGCCGCGATCGCCGCCGGGCACAACATGTGCGCCGGGCTCGACAAGGGCAAGACGCCGACCTCGCTGGTGCTGAATGTCGTGCGGGCCACGGACCTGTCGGCACACGAGGCCGGCTACCTGCTCGGCGCCTCGGTGGCGTCCTATTGCCCTCAGCACAGAGCCGCCGTCGGCAACTAGTCAGCCGGCCCGCTCCCCGGGACGCTTGTCGTCCCGCGACGCGTGTTGGCCATCGTGGGCCAATTCGAGCCGCCGTTCGGCGAGGACGAGGAGATGCCTGAGCCGCTGCCCGTACAGCCCCACCGAATCGTTGGCCAGCATGTCGTCGTGCGCGCACTCGATCGAGTAGGTCAGGATCTCGCCGGACACGTACGGCCGCCAGGAGGACGCCAGGAACGCGGCGCGGTCGCCGCCGTCCGCCGTGGCGGCGAAGACGGTGATGTTGCCGCGCAACACCCCGGGTCGGTGCGCCCGGTACCAGGCGGCGTTCTTGCGGGCGTTGTCGGTGAGCAGGTCGACGAGCCGCCTGGATCGCGAGGCGTCCGGGTGGTGTTCGGCCAGCGCGTCCGGCAGGACGACGCCGTCGCCGACGGCGGGCTGGGCGTCGAGCAGGATGAGGCGGGCGACATCGCACCCGCGGCGCTGCAGCGCGATCGCGACCTCGTGGGCGACGACGCCGCCAAACGACCAGCCGAGCAGGTTGTAGGGCCCGGACGGGTACACCCGCTGCAGCCTGTCGGCGTAGGTTTCCGCCAGCTCCCGGATTGACCGGGCTTCGCTTTCTGCGGCTTCCGGCACCTGTTGTATCCCGATGATCGGGCAGTCCAGGTAGTTGCCGAGCACCTGGTACGGCCAGCTGACGCCGCCCGCGGGGTGGATGCAGAACACCGGAATGCCGGCGCCGCGCTTCAGGGTCTGCACCGGCACGACGTCCGGGGTGGCGCCGGAGTCCGTGACGAGCCGCTGGCTCAGGCTTCGCACGGTGGGCGCGTCGAACAGGGTGCGCACCGCGAGGTCGACGGACAGGTCGGCGTTGAGCGTGGCGATCAACCGCATCGCCGAGATGCTGTCGCCGCCCAGGTCGAAGAAGGAGTCGTCCACGCCCACCCGCTCGACGCCGAGCACCCGGGCGAAGGTGCCGGCCAGGATCTCCTCGGTCGCGTTCGACGGCGCCCGGTATCCGCGGCCGGCGTACTCGGGCGGGGGCAGGGCGCGGGTGTCGAGTTTGCCGTTGGGCGTGAGCGGCAGGGCGTCGAGCCCCAGCACGGCGGCGGGCACCATGTACACCGGCAGCCGCCCGGCCAGCGCGGTGCGGGCCTCGGCGGGGTCGGCCGTTCCGGTGATGTAGCCGACCAGCCGCTTGTCTCCGGGGCGGTCCTCGCGGGCGATCACCACCGCCTGCTCGACGCCGTCCAACCGGGCCAGCGCCGCCTGGACCTCACCGAGTTCGATGCGGTAGCCGCGGATCTTGACCTGCTCGTCGGCGCGGCCCAGGTATTGCAGCTGCCCGTCCGCGCCCCAGCACACCAGGTCGCCGGTGCGGTACATCCGCGCCCCGGGCCCGCCGAACGGGCAGGCGACGAACCGCGACCCGGTCAGCCCGGCCCGCCCGGCATAGCCGGCGGCCACGCCGGTGCCGGCCACGTAGAGTTCGCCGACCACCCCGGGCGGCACCGGCCGCAGCCAGGCGTCGAGCACGAACAGCGCCGCGCCCGCCACCGGCGAGCCGATCGGCGGCACGCCCGAGCCCGCCGCCAGCGGGGCGCTGATCGCCACGCACATCGTGGTCTCGGTGGGGCCGTAGGCGTTGACCATCACCCGCCCCGGCGCCCAGCGGTCGACGACCTCGGCGGGGCAGGCCTCACCGGCCATCACCAGCGCCAACCCGTCGAGACCGGCCGGGTCCAGCGCCGCGACCGCCGACGGGGTCTGGGTCAGGACGCTGACCCCTTCGTCGACCAGCAGGGCGCGGAAGTCCCGCGGTGAGCGCACCACCGACTCGGGCACCACGACCACGCGCCCGCCGCGCAGCAGCGGGGCGAAGATCTCCCACACCGACACGTCGAAGGCGTACGAATGGCACTGCGTCCACACGCCGGGGGACGGCAGGCCGGCGTCGAGCGAGCCGATCAGCCGGGTCACGTTCTGGTGGGTGACCGCCACGCCCTTGGGCACGCCGGTGGTCCCGGAGGTGTAGATGAGATAGGCGACGCCGTCCGCCGGGGGCGCCGGCAACGCGGTGTGCGGGTAGCCCGCGATCCGCGCGTCCTCGATGTCGATGACCCGGACGTCGCGCCCGTCCAGCCGCGAGCGCAACCCTTCGGTGGTGATGGCGGCGATCGGCGCGGCGTCGGTGAGCATGAACCGGATCCGGGCGGCCGGGGCCGCCGGGTCGATCGGCAGGTACGCCGCTCCCGTCTTGAGCACCGCCAGGATCGCCACGATCGCCTGCGCCGAGCGGGAAAACAGCAGGGCCACCGACTGTCCCGGGCCCGCGCCCTCGGCGACCAGCAGGTGCGCCAGCCGGTTCGCCGCGTCGTCCAGCTCGCGGTACGTCAGGGACAGGTCGTCCCAGCCGACCGCGAGGGCGTCGGGCCGGCGGGCGACCTGCGCGCCGAACATCTCCGGGATCGAGACCGGGGTGGGGGCCGGCCGGGCCAGCACCGCCCGGTTGCCGATCCCGTCCAGGTGCGTGTGCTCCGGGGCGTCCAGCAGGTCGACCGCGGAGAGCCGCCGGGCGGGGTCGGTGGTCATCGCCACCAACACCCGCTGCAGCCGCTCGGTCAGCGCGTCGATAGTGCCCGCGTCGAACAATCCCGCGTCGTATTCCACCCGGAGTCCGAGCCGGTCGCCGGACAGGGCGGCCTGCATCGTCAACGGGTAATGGTTGCGCTCGAACATGTTGAAGTCGGTGATGGACAGCTCGTGGTTGACCGCCATCGCCGAGGTTTCCAGCGGATAGTTCTCGTAGCCGAACAGCGTGTCGAAAAGCCGTTCGTGGCCGGTCATCCGGTGGATTTCGCTCAGCGACAGGTGTTCGTGGTCGAGCGTCTCGTTGTGCGCGCCCTGCAACTGGTCCAGCAGCTCCCGGGTGGTGGTGGCGGGCGTGATGCGGGCGCGCACCGGGATCGTGTTGATCAGCAGGCCGACCATCGATTCGGCGCCCGCCACCTCGGCCGACCGGCCGGAGACGGTGGTGCCGAACGCGACGTCGTAGTTGCCGGTCAGCCAGGTCAGCAGCTGCGCCCACGCGGCCTGCAGCACGGTGCTGACCGTGGTCTGGCAGGACCGGGCCAGCTCGGCGAGCGCGGCGGTGGTCTCGGCGGGCACCGCGAACGTCGTGAGGCCCCGGGCGCCCGGCTCCAGCTTGGTCGGCGGTCCGACCAGCGTCGGGGTGTCGAAGCCGGCGAGCACCTGGCCCCACGCCGCCCTCGCGGCGTCGAGGTCGCGCCCGGCCAGCCAGGTGACGAACCGGCGATAGGGCGCGGGCGGGGCCAACCGCTGCCCGGTGAGGCTGGCGAAGGTCTCGTTCACCAGGATCGGCACCGACCAGCCGTCCAGCACGATGTGGTGAATCGTGAGCACCAGCCGGTGCCGGTTCTCGGCCGTGCGAATCATGGCCACCCGGAACGCGGGCCGGTCGGCCAGGTCGTAGACCGCGGCGCGCTCGGCGGCGCAGAGTTTCTGCACGCGCTCGTCGGCGCCCCGGAGCTCCAGGTACCGCCACGCCATCACCGGCTTGGCGGGGATGACCTGCACCGGTTCGTCGAACTGGTCGCGGAATCGGGCCACCAGGTGCGGGTGCCGCTCCACCACCGCTTGCACCGCCTCGCGCAGCCGGTCGGGGTCGAGCGGGCCGGTGACGCCGATGTCCAGCTGCACCACGTACAGGTCGTCGTGGCTCGCCCGCGTGGTGGTGGCGTGGAAGAGCAGGCCCTGCTGCAGGGGGGTCAACGGCAGCACGTCGGCGACGGCGTCGAGGCGCTCGAGCTCGTCGATCTGTCGCTGGTCCAGCCGGGCGGGCAGGATGTCCGACGGGGTCAGCCCCCCGCCGCCGCCGCGCACGTGGGCGCAGATGCCGGTCAGCGCCTCGAACCAGAGCCGGCTCAGCCGAGTGACCTGCTCGCGGTCCAGCGCCGAGGGCGCCCACGTCCAGTTGGCGTGCAGCTGCGGGCCGGCCTCGCCGTCGGCGGTTCCCGCGTTGAGGTCGACGGTGTGCATCAGCGGCATGGGGACCGCCGTGCTGGTCGCGGTGACGGCCGAGCCGTCCCTGCAGATGCGCCACAGCTCGTCCGACATCTCGGCCGCGGCGCCGCCCAGCCGGCCCAGGTAGTTGAAGCCGATCGGCGGGTCGGAGCCGTCCAGGTCGACGTCGGCGTTCAGGTAGCGCAGCAGCCCGTAGGTCAGCGGATCCGGCATGCCGCGCAGCTGCTCCTTGGCCGCCTTGAGCACCTCCCCCAGCGCCGGGTCACCGGAAACCACTTGCGCCCAAGGCAATTCGCCCACCGCCAGGGCAACCGGGTACTTGGTGGTGAACCAGCCGACGGTGCGCGACAGGTCCACGCCGGCGGCCAGTTCCTCGTGCCGCCCGTGACCCTCGACGTCGATGCCGACCGGCGCCCCGCCAGGAAGGTCGGGGCCCAAGAACTCGGCCCACGCCAGCGCGTAACCGATCAACAGGATGTCGTTGACGCCGGCGTGGAAGGCGGCCGGCGCCTCGCCGAGCAGCGTGCGGGTGGTCTCCACGTCGAGCCGCACCGAGAGGTGCTCGGCGGTCTCGTACGTGTCCGTGTCGGGGCGCACCGCCGGCAGCGCGGGCGGGGCCGCCGCGATGCGCCTCCAGGCGTCGGCCCGCTCGACGACGGCCGGGGCGTGCGCGTGCTCGTCCAGGAGCGCGGCCCAGCGGGCGAACGACGTGCCGCCCGGCGGCAGCGCCACCGGCTGCCCGCCACTGCGCTGCGCCCAGGCAATGTTCAAGTCCTCCAACAGGATTCGCCAGGAGACGCCGTCGACAGCCAGGTGGTGGATGATCAGCACCAACTGGCGGGTGGAGCTGACCCACAGCGCGCTCAGCATCACCCCGTCGGCCGGGCTCAGCCGCGACCGCGCCGCCGCCACCGACGCGTCGGACAGCGCGTCGACCGCGCGCAGGTTGTCGGCGGCGCGCACGGCGCCGGCCTCCGGCACCGTCAGGGACCAGTTCGCGTCGACGCGCAGCCGCAGCATGGCGTGCCGGTCGAGCAGGGCCTGCAACACCGCCACCGCGTCGGCCTCCCCGACCCCGGCGGGGGCCTCGACGACCATCGTCTGGTTGAACTGGTCGACGGGACCGTCCACTCCCTGCAGCCAGCGGATGATCGGCGTCGCGGGCAGGTCCCCGGTGCCCTCGTCGGTCACGCCGGCGTCGCCGTCGGCCACCCCGACCACGCGGGCCAACCGGGCCACCGTCTGTTCGACGAAGATGTCGCGCGTCCGGCACGTCAGGCCGGCGGCGCGGGCGCGCGTCACCACCTGCATCGACGAGATGCTGTCGCCGCCCAGGTCGAAGAAGGAGTCGTCCACGCCCACCCGCTCGACCCCGAGCACCTGCGCGTAGATGCCGGCCAGGACCTCCTCGGCCGGGGTGCTCGGGGCGCGGTAGCGCTCGGCGTCGCGGTACTCGGGCGCCGGGAGCGCGCGGCTGTCGAGCTTGCCGTTGGGCGTCAGCGGCAGCGCGTCGAGCGCCACCACCGCCGCCGGAACCATGTACGCGGGGAGGCGGTCGGCCAGCCGGGCGCGCACCTCGGCGGGTTCCGCCGACCCGGTGACGTAGCCGACCAGCCGCTTGTCCCCGGGTCGGTCCTCGCGGGCGATGACCGCCGCCTGCCGCACGCCATCCAGGTCGGCCACCGCCGCCTGGATCTCGCCGAGTTCGATGCGGTAGCCGCGGATCTTGACCTGCGCGTCGGCCCGACCTAGGTATTGCAGCTGCCCGTCCGCGCCCCAGCACACCAGGTCGCCGGTGCGGTACATGCGCGCCCCGGGCCCGCCGAACGGGCAGGCGACGAACCGCGACGCGGTCAGCGCCGCCCGTCGCCAATACCCGCGGGCGAGCCCGGCGCCGGCCACGTACAGCTCGCCGACCACGCCGGGCGGCAACGGCCGCAGGGAGTCGTCCAGCACGAACAACGCCGCCCCGGCCACCGGCGACCCGATCGGAACCACGCCGTCGCCCGCCCTCAGCGGCGCGCTGATCGCCGCGTACACCGTGGCCTCGGTCGGTCCGTAGGCGTTGATCATCACGCGCCCCGGCGCCCACCGGTCCACCAGCTCGGTCGGGCAGGCCTCGCCAGCCACCACCAGCGCGGCGGACTCCAACCCCTCCGGGTCCAACATGGCTGCGGCAGAGGGGGTTTGGCTCAGCACGCTGACCCGCTCGGCGATCAGCAGGGCGTGCAGGTCCTCCGGGGACCGCACCACCGCGTCGGGCACCACCACCAGCCGCCCGCCGCGCAACAGCGCGCCGAAGATCTCCCACACCGAGACGTCGAAGCCGTAGGAGTGCCACTGCGACCACACCCCGCCGTCCGGCAGGTTCGCGTCCGCGGACGCGATCAGCTGGGTCACGCTGCGGTGGCTCACCGCAACGCCTTTGGGCACCCCGGTGGTCCCCGACGTGTAGATCAGGTAGGCGATGTCCTCGGCGCTGGGTGCCGGCAACGCCGCCGCGGGCCGGGTGGTGACGGCCGGGCCGTCGGCGTCGATGACGGGCACGTCGTGCTCGCCCAGCCGGTCGGCCAGCTCGGCGGTGGTGATCGCCGCGACGGGCGCGGCGTCGGCGAGCATGAAGCCGATGCGGGCCGCGGGGTGCGCGGGGTCGATGGGCAGGTAGGCCGCCCCGGTCTTGAGCACCGCCAGGATGGACACGATCGCCTCGGCGGATCGGTCGAAGAGCAGGGCGACGGTGTGTCCCGGGCCGGCGCCGTACTCGATGAGCAAGTGCGCCAACCGATTCGACGACTCGTCGAGCTCGCGATACGTCCACTCGCGGGTGCCCCAGCCCAGCGCCGGAGCGTCCGGCGTGCGGGTCACCTGGGCGGCGAAGGACTCGGGGATCGACACCGGCGCGGCCTTCGGCGCGGTCAGCGCCGCCCGGTTGCCGATCTCGTCCAGCCGGACGTGCTCGACCGCGTCGAGCAGGTCGACCGACGACACCGAACGGGCGGGATCGGTGGTCATCGTCGTCAGCACCCGCTGCAGGCGGGCGACCAGCGTCTCGATGCTGGCCGCGTCGAACACGTCGGTGCGGAACTCCACCCGCCCGCCGATCCCGGCGGGCTCGCCCGCCTCGGTCCAGCGCTCGGCCAGCGAGAACGTCAGGTCCATGCGGGCGACCTGGGTGTCCAGCGGTATCGAGCTGACCCGAACGTCACCCAGCGCCAGCCCGGTCGCGGCGTCGTTGTCCTGTCCCCCGAAGTTCTGCCACGCCAGCATCACCTGGATCAGCGGGTGATGGGTCAGGCTTCGGGTCGGGTTGACCCGCTCCACCAGCACCTCGAAGGGCACGTCCTGATGCTCGAACGCCTCCAGGCTGCGCGCGCGGACCCGGTCCAGCAGCTCGGCGAAGGTGGGGTCTCCGGTTACGTCGACCCGCAGCACCAGGGTGTTGACGAAGAATCCGACCAGGTCGTCGAGCGCGGGGTCGCGCCGCCCGGCGATCGGGAAGCCAACGGCCACATCGGTACTCGCGCTGACCTTGGACAGCAGCACCGCCAGGGCGGCCTGCACCACCATGAAGCTGGTCGCGTTGTGTTCGCGTGCCACCGCGGCGACCTGCTGCTGCAGATCCGCCGGCCAGTCGATGGCCACCGTGGCCCCGCGCTGGTCCGCGACCTGGGGGTAGGGCCGGTCGGTGGGCAGTTGCAACCGCTCCGGCATGCCGGCCAGCGTCTTTTCCCAGTAGGCCAGCTGCGCGGCGATGCGACTGCCGCGATCCTTCAGATCACCGAACTGGGCGCGCTGCCACAGCGTGTAATCCACGTACTGGACGGGCAATTCGGCCCAACGGGGCGCCTCGCCCGCGCACCGGCTGGCGTACGCGATCCCCAGGTCGGCGGCCAAGGGCCGCAACGACCAGCCGTCGGCGGCGATGTGGTGCACCACGGCGACCAGCACGTGTTCGTCGTCCGCGACGCGGAACAGCCAGCCGCGCAACGGGATATCGGTCGCCAGGTCGAAGGTCTCGCGGGCCGCGGCCCTGACGGCCCCGTCCAGCCGGCTCGGCGACCAGCCGACGGCGTCGATGACCTGCCAGCCGAACTCGGCCTGCTCCGCGGGGATGACCACCTGCTGCGGGGTTCCCTCGGGTGCGGTGAACACGGTCCGCAGGCTCTCGTGGCGGGCGACGACGTCGGCCAGCGCCGCGCCGAGGGCCGGGGCGTCGAGCCGGCCGCGCAGCCGCATGGCCGCCGCCATGTTGTAAACCGGTGACGGGCCTTGCAATTGGTCGAGGAACCACAGCCGGCTCTGAGCGAACGACAGCGGAACCACGGCGGGCCGGGGGCCGGCAGTCAAGGGCTCCAGGCCACCCCCGGCTTCCCCGATCCGGGGCGCCAGCTGCGCGACCGTGGGCGCCTCGAAAATGGCGCGCACCGAAAGGTATTCGTCCAGGTCGGTGTTGACGGCCGCGATGAGGCGCATCGCCGAAATGCTGTCGCCGCCGAGGTCGAAGAAGGATTGGTCGATGCCGACGCGCTCGACGCCGAGGACTTGGGCGTAGATGCCGGCGAGGATCTCCTCGACGGCATTGGTGGGGGC
>NZ_LZJX01000101.1:0-991 GCF_001667595.1 Mycobacterium sp. E2989
CCAACCTCGACAAGAAAGACCTCACGCTGGACCTGACCTCGCCGCGCGGCCTGGAAATTGTCCGGCGGCTGGCCGCGCAGGCCGACGTTGTCGTGGAGAACTTCTCACCGCGGGTGGTGGAGCAGTTCGGTCTGGACTACGAATCGCTGGTAGCGCTGAAGCCCGACGTGATCATGATCCGGATGCCGGGTTTCGGCTTGCAGGGCCCCTGGCGCGATTACGTGGGGTGGGCGTTGAACTTCGAGCAGACCGGGGGGATGTCAGCGGTGACCGGGTACCCGGACGGGCCGCCGTGCAACCCGCAGGGGCCCGCCGATCCAATCGTCGGAGTGCACGCCGGGGTCGCGCTGCTGGCGGCGCTCGAGCACCGGCGCCGCACGGGCGAGGGCCAGCTGATCGAGGTTGCCCAGATCGAGGTCGCCGCCGCCGTCACCGCCGAACCGGTGATCGAGTACTCGATGAACGGCGTCGTGCAAGGGCGGGAGGGCAACCGTCGGCGCGGCTACCTGCAGGGCGTCTACCCGACGAACGAGGACGACGTGTGGGTGGCGCTGTCGCTGCCCGACGAGGGACTGCTCGGCCACGACGCGTTCGACGAGCTGGTCGCCGCCTGGACCCGCGGCCAGAACGCCGCGGACATCGTGGAAACCCTGCACGCGCAAGGCATCCCGGCAGAGCGGGTCATCACCGGCGAGCGGATGTATGAGATCGCCCAGCTCGACGCGCGCGGCTACTACCAGGAGCTCGTTCACCCGATCACCGGGGCGCACCGCTATCCCGGCTGGCCGTTTCGCATCACGCCCGGGCCGGCCCGCCACCACACTGCCGCCCCGCCGACCCTGGGCCAGCACAACGACGAGGTGCTGGCCGGTCTGGGCCTGTCCGCGGCCGACGTCGCGGACCTGCGGGCCGAGAGGGTGATCGGCGAGCGGCCGCTCAACGCCTGAGGCCGGTGAGCATTTCGTAAACGACCCGTCACATGCGAGGCTGC